>JACNLL010000027.1:0-20942 GCA_014381545.1 Candidatus Desulfaltia bathyphila | reverse complement strand
AGCTTTTATCAAAATGCGAAAACCGCGTTGTAAACGTCCCCCTCCCCTGTGTTGCAGACCTTAATGCAGTTGAATAACCAAACATATTTGCAAGCGGGACTGTTGCTTTTATCGCATGTATGCCTATTTTCTGTTCAATTGATTCAATTTTACCGTTGCGGGAATTAAGGTTGCCTATCACATCCCCCATGCATGATTCAGGAACAAATACCTCGACAGACATAATTGGATCAAGAAGGAAGGGCATAGCCTCTGCAAGCGCATTTTTGCATGCCATGGATGCGCTGACTGTATATGCCAGCTCCGTGCTGAGCGATTCCTTGTATAATCCTCCTGTAAGCACAGCTTTAACATCAACAACCGGATAACCCATTAATATTCCGCTTTCAAAAGATTCCACTACCCCTTTTTTTATAGCAGGAATAAAATGTGCCGGTATTGTATCAGCCGCAACCTCTGATACGAATCTGTTGCCGGTTCCTCTATGCAGAGCACACAGTTTTATAATGACTTCGGCAAAATGGCGCTGGCCGGTGATCTCATTGTCAAACACAGCAGATGCTTCAGCCTCGGCTCCAATGGTTTCTCTGTATACAACCTGGGGTTTTCCAACATTTACGCTTGTTTTGAATTCACGCCGCATACGGCTTATTATAACATCAAGGTGAAGCTCGCCCATGCCCGATAGAATTGTCTGCCCGGTATCTTCGTCTTTTTTAATCTTCAATGTTGGATCTTCGGCAATAAATTTCTCAAGAACCTCGTCGAACTTTTCCTGATCAGCATGGGTTTTTGGCTCCACTGCAACGGAAATAACAGGCTTGTAGAACTCTATCTTCTCTAACAAAACCGGATAATCGCTGGAGCATAAGGTCTCGCCGGTGGAAGATTTCTTTAATCCAATAATTCCCACAATGCTCCCTGGCCCGGCAACATCGATCCTCTCCCTCTTGTTTGCATGCATCCTTAATATACGGGTGAGTTTTTCATTGATTTTGCGGAACGGATTGTACACCTCTTCTTTGGCATTTATCTTTCCGCTGTAAACCCTGACAAAGGATAGTTTCCTTCCTTCTGTCATGGATACCTTGAATATCAGGGCGGCAAGCGGCGCATTAGCTGCGGGCAGGCATTCAATAGTTTCCCCTGTTTCAGGATGTATGCCTTTAATTGGAGGAATATCGGCCGGACTCGGAAGGAACCGGACAATAGCGTCAAGTAAGGGCTGAATTCCTTTATTTTTCAGGGCGCTGCCGCATAAGACCGGAACCAGCTTCAGGTCAATAGTTGCCTTTCGTATGGCATCAAGGATCATTTCCGTGGCAACAGGGGATTCAGATAAATATGCCTCCATAATTTCATCATCTACTTCGGCTACTGCTTCAACAAGCTTTTCACGATATTTTATGGCTGTATCAAGAAGGTCACCGGATATCTCTTCTGTTGAAAAGGTTACTCCCAGTGTGTCATCATCCCAGACCATCTGTTTCATATTGATCAGGTCTATGACGCCGGCAAAATTCTCTTCCAGGCCGACCGGCAGTTGCAAGATAAGAGGATTAGCGCCGAGTTTCTCTTTCATCATTTCAACTGTACCGAAAAAACTGGCGCCGACTCTGTCAAGTTTATTAATAAAGGCGATCTTGGGGACAAGGTATTTGTCGGCCTGACGCCATACCGTTTCCGACTGGGGTTCGACACCTCCGACAGCACAAAAAACGCCGACAGCGCCGTCAAGTACCCTCAACGAACGCTCCACCTCTATTGTAAAATCAACATGCCCGGGAGTATCTATGATTTGAACTTCATAACCCTTCCAGGCGCATATTGTAACGGCAGATGTTATTGTAATGCCCCGCTCCTGTTCGTCCGGCATCCAGTCCATTACAGCCTCACCATCATGAACCTCGCCGATCTTATGAGACCTGCCGGTATAGTAAAGCATACGCTCAGTAACAGTTGTCTTGCCTGCGTCAATATGCGCTATTATACCGATATTTCGTATATGCTGAATTCTATTGTTTTTTTTCATCTTATTAAAAGCATGTCGGCCTTAAAGGGCAAACGCAAATCAATATGACCGGTCAGAGTCAGTGATTCGCCCCCCCCTATAAGTATTTTTACGGCATTAATTTCAGATATATTTAATATCAACGAATTCACCATTGAATATATTGTTAAAAGTTCCGATTTAACTCCGCCCGGATGCTCCTCTGCAATCTCTCCGGTTAGATCCACGTAAGCTATCCCGTCTTGTGTAATATAAAACGCCCTCAGCTTGGTTCCTGCGGGGATTGTTTGCATAAGCCCTTCCCGTGGGCCCCCCATGAGTTCTTTGATTATTATTCTGCCTAAGTCTGCCGGTTCGTCAGAATGCAAAACAGCTCTGTCTTCCGCTATTAAAAACCTGTTTTCCCTGTCCGCAAAATAAAGGTGGACAACCGATTGATCAGAACTATATGATTTTTCAGGCGTATTCAAAAAAACCATACATACAGCGAGCCCTGCAATAACAGCCAAAGCAACATTTAATATGTGGAGTTTTCTGTCCATAGTTCACGGTTCACGGTTCACGGTTAAAAAAAGTTTATTTTTATGCCAATTAACCTGTTGTGTCAAGGAAAGTCAATTCGCTCTCTAACCTTGAACCTCTGAGAGGCATTTAACAAATCACTTCAAAGCTGTTAAAAAAATATCCGATTTCAAAGTCAGCCGATTCCGGCGAATCTGAACCATGAACAATGTTTTTCTCGATGTCCGTGGCAAAATCTCTCCGGATAGTCCCCTCTGCGGTCTCCTTGTAATTAGTAGCTCCCATTAACTCACGGTACTTTGCAATTGCATTTTCACCATCGAGGATCAATACAACTATGGGGCCGGATGACATAAAGTCAGTAAGACTGTCAAAGAATGGGCGTTCTTTATGGACAGCATAAAAGCCTTGCGCCTGCGCCTTAGTCATATAAATCATCTTCATGGCAACGATTTTCAGATTATTAGCTTCAAATCGCTTAATTACTTCACCGATAAGGCCGCGAGCTACTCCATCAGGTTTGATAATAGATAATGTTCTTTCCATGTGCTTAGTTATCCTTTCGTAAAATTAATAAATTGAGGAATTAAGGAATTGGGGAATTTAGGAATTCGCTTAGCTTAATTGCGAATTTAGGAATTGGGGAATTTAGAAATTAAAGGAGGTTGTCATTTTTAATCCCTAAATCCCTAAATCCCTCAATTCCCAAATTCCTTTTCCCCTGCCATGAATCCCTTTTTTCAAGAGTTTTCATTATTAGAGCAAGTGTTTCGGTTTTTCTTAATGACCATGCCGGTGCAACAAGCTCTTCAGGATGAGGATCTCCGGTAAGACGCTGGATTACCATATTATGCGGAATAAGTTCCAGAAAATCACAAACCAACTCAGCATATTTATGTTGAGCAAGACACCTGTATTCACCCTTCAGGTACAGTTTTTCAAGATATGTCCCTTTAACAACATAGAGAAGGTGAAGTTTTATTCCGTCTATCCCCATAGTTGCAATCTTTTTTGCTGTTTCAAGCATGTGGCCCTTTTCTTCATTGGGAAGGCCTAAAATTACATGTGTGCATATCTTTATACCCCTGTTTTTAGTTGCCTCTACCGCTTTTTTAAAGCATTGAAAATCGTGGCCGCGATTTATAAAGACAAGCGTGGCATCATGTACTGACTGCAGGCCGTATTCGATCCAGACATGGTAATGTTTTGCATAACCCTGAAGAAGATTCAAAATCGGTTCATCCACACAATCAGGCCTCGTCCCGATTGAAAGGCCGACTACGTCATCTATTGTTATAGCCTCTTCGTAAAGGCTTTTCAGCCTGTCAAAAGGCGCATATGTATTTGAAAACGACTGGAAATAGGCTATGAATTTTTTTGCCTTGTATCTCACAGAAAGCCTTTTTTTTCCATTTATTATCTGCTCGGTAACTGAAAGCCCTTTTGCATGGGCGCCGGTTCCTGAACCACCGGCATTGCAATATATGCACCCTTTTCTCGAAATTGTACCATCCCTGTTCGGGCAGGAAAGCCCCGCGTCAACAGTTATTTTTTGTACCCTGCAACCAAAGATACTTCTAAGATAGGTATTGAAATCGTAATATCTTTTATTCATAATAATTATTACGTTGCTTGACCTGATTAATAAAGCAATTATATATATTGCTTAAAAAAAGGAAAGCGAAAAATCGTTATATGGCTTTTGACAAGACAAAATATGATATTATCGTTGTAGGCGCAGGTCATGCCGGATGTGAAGCCGCTTTGGCATCAGCAAGAATGGGATGCAGTGTTCTTATGATGGCAATCGATCTTGACAAGCTTGCCGCAATGCCGTGCAGCCCGTCAATAGGAGGCATGGCAAAGGGACAGCTTGTAAAAGAGATAGATGCTCTTGGCGGCGAAATGGCAAAAACAGCAGACAAAACCGCAATACAGTACAGAACACTGAATACAAAAAAAGGACCGGCCGTGCATTCGACCAGAACACAGAACGATAAAATGCGCTATCATATGGCTATGAAGGCTGTAATTGAAAGGCAGCCCGGTCTGGAACTCAAGCAGGCAATGGTTGAAAGACTTGTTGTAGAGGACGGCAGGATTGCCGGCATTGAGGATAATACGGGATTCGGATATCAGGCTAAAGCGGTTGTTCTGGCCACAGGAACATTTTTAAGAGGTTTAATACATATAGGATTTAATTCAATCAAGGCCGGAAGAGCCGGAGAGTTTGCTTCTTACGGTCTTCCCGCACATCTCAAGGACCTGGGGTTTAAACTTGGAAGGATGAAAACCGGAACCCCTCCCAGACTCAGGAAAACCAGCGTTGATTTTTCGATGTTTACAAAGCAGGATGCAGAACACTCCCCCACTCCGTTTTCATTTTCCACAAACAAAATTACTATGCCGCAACTTCCGAGTTATATCGGATATACAAATCCGAACAGCCACAAGATCGTGCAAGACAATCTAAAACAATCCGCTCTGTACAGCGGAATCATAAAAGGGGTCTCCGCCAGGTACTGCCCTTCTTTTGAAGATAAGATCGTGAGATTCCCGGATAAAGGCAGGCACCAGGTTATCCTTGAGCCTGAAGGCCTTGACACTGATGAAATTTACGCCAGCGGCCTTGGAAACAGCCTCCCTATGGAAATTCAGGTACGCTTTGTCAGGTCCATAAAAGGACTGGAAGAGGCTGAAATAATGCGTCCGGCATATGCCATAGAATACGATTATGTCGACCCTTTGCAGCTTAAACCCACACTTGAGACCAAACCGATTGCAGGGCTGTTTTTGGCCGGCCAGATCAACGGGACATCAGGTTATGAAGAGGCTGCCGCCCAGGGCATATGGGCCGGAATCAATGCGGCATGCAAGGTTCAGGCAAGACCTCCCTTTATTCTTGACAGGTCGCAGGCCTACATGGGTGTTATGATCGACGATCTTGTCATTAGAGGAACACGTGAGCCTTATCGCATGTTTACGTCAAGGGCGGAATACAGGCTTATGCTGCGGGAAGATAACGCTGATTTAAGGTTAACGGAAACAGGGTATGAGCTGGGTCTTATCGACAAAGAGATGCTTCACGATGTTAAGGAGCGAAAAAGACAGATTGATAAAGAGATAAAGAGAATAAAAAAGACACTTATTAAGCCGGTAAAAAAAATAAACGACTATTTGCAAAACAGGGGGACAATGCCGTTAAGCAGCGGTATATATCTTGACCAGATTCTTAAAAGATCGGAGATTGACTATCATGGCGTTGAAATATTAGCCGCAAGCCCTGACTATATAAGTAAAAGGGTTGCCAGGCAGGTGGAGATAGAAATCAAATACCAAGGCTATATTAAAAGGCAGTTGAGTGAAATCAAAAAATTCAAAAATATGGAATGCATGAAAATACCGGAAGATTTTGATTTTTCCGCAGTGCACGGCCTTTCAACTGAACTAAAAGAAAAGCTTTCCTCCATAAAGCCGTCTTCACTTGGCCAAGCATCCCGCATAGACGGGATCACCCCTGCCGCACTTTCTGCGCTGATGATTTCCATCAAAGCATTAGAAAAAAAGCTGAGGACTAAAAGTTGACAGTTTAAACTTTAAAATAAATGCGCTTCAGGTATAATCAAATTTAAACAGTTTATTGCATAATGCTAAAGCATTACCAATTTTTAAGATATTTGATAATAAGGAAATATAAATGTCCGCAACCGATTATTATAAAATACTTGGTGTAAGCAAAAATGCTTCTGACAGGGAAATTAAAAAGGCTTATCGGAAGCTTGCCATGAAGTATCATCCTGATCACACTAAAGGAGATAAAGCAGCTGAAGAAAGGTTTAAGAAAATAAGCGAGGCTTATGCTGTTCTTAGCGACAAGAAAAAACGCAGCCAATATGATACATTCGGCTCAACCGGATTTCAGCAGCGCTATTCACAGGAAGATATATTTAAAGGGTTTGATTTTTCAGATATTCTAAGAGAGTTCGGCATGGGCGGCGCAAGCTTCTTCACGGGTAAACACGGCGATATGCGCTTTGCGTTTGGAAATAATTCCCCTTTTGGCACGCGTGCAAAACGCCGGCAAGCTCAAATTAAAGGATCTGACCTGCTATACGAATTACATCTTACAATACAGGAGGTGGCAACCGGAACAAGCAAAACAGTGAGATTGCAGCATAATGGTCACAGTGAAAATGTAACAATAAAGATTCCAAAGGGAATGATTTCAGGAAAAAAACTGCGCCTTGCAGGAAAAGGTCAGCAAAGTCCATATGGAGGGCCTCCCGGGGATTTGTACATTCAATCCAAAGTGCTTGGCGATCCGGTTTACAGCGTAAAAGGATATAACCTTTATATAAACAGAGAAATAAAATTAAGCGAAGCCCTTCTTGGAACCAGCATATCTGTTCCAACTGTCGAAGGAAAGAAGTTAAGTTTGAAAATACCCGCCGGAACAAAGCATAAAACTAAAATGAGACTCTCCGACTACGGGCTCCCAAATATGCACAGCCGAGAAAAAGGGGATCTTTTTGTAATTATCCATATCTATCTGCCGAAAAGCCTCAGCGATAAGCAAAAATCGCTGATTAAACAATTAGCAAAGGCTGGTTTGTAAATTTATTGACAAGGTTACCGGGCCAATGTAGTTTTATGAAAATATTGTAACCGTTCACGGTTTACAGTTATCGGTTCACGGTTGAAAAAACTGTGAACTGTGAACCGACAACCGTGAACGGTTACACAAAATCTTTATTATGTCCAAACTAATACCCATCCTTAAAAAAAACAGTATCGATAAGATAGTAGATGACCTTGCGCTCAGGATTTCATCTGACTATAAAAATAGCGAACCTGTTCTTATCTGCGTTTTAAAGGGAGCCTTTGTTTTTTTATCCGATCTAATGCGTCGTCTTGCTATTCCTGTTAAGATCGATTTTGTTCGTGTATCGAGCTATGGTTCCGGCACCTCTTCATCAGGCAATATCCGTTTGACCAAAGAAATAGAGATCGATATAAAAGATAAGGATGTGCTGATAATCGAAGATATTGTAGATACAGGTTTGACTTTAACCTATCTTGTTGATTACCTGAAATCTTTTGGCCCAAAGTCTGTAAAGATTTGTTCTCTGCTTGATAAACATGAGCGGCGTGAGGTAAATATTAAGGTCGATTACATTGGCCATGTATTAAAAGAAGGATTCATTGTTGGATATGGGATCGATTATAATGAAAAGTTTAGGCACTTAGCGGATATTTATCACTTGAAACTATAGCCGGTGGGGACATATTATGATTATAACCTGTGAAAAATGCTATGCAAAGTTTAATTTAGATGAAAATCTTTTAAAACAAACAGGCTCCAAAGTCCGGTGCTCAAAATGTCAAAATATTTTCCTGGCCTATCCGCCAACCGAGACGGAAAAACCTGCTGAACCGGCTGAAGAAATGGTTGGGTCTGAAACCGTGGATTCCGATGTTGAAACAGAATCTGTCGAACAGGTTGAAGTTTCGGAAGAAGAGGCAAAGGGAACTCTTGAAACCGAGGAGGAAGCTCTTGATCTAGCCGATCTGAACTTAGAAGAAGAAATGGAACCGAAACCTGAGGTCAAAGAGGAGCCCGAAGAGTTGCCTGAACTTAAGCTGGACATCGAGCCTGTTGCTGAAGAAACGCCGGAAGAGTCAGTAGCCGTCCTCGAAACCAAGGAAGAGGAACTCGATCTGTTCGATATAGAAAAAATGCTTGATACGGAAGAAGAACCAAAACTTGAAGCCGAGGTAAAAGAAGAGCCGGAAGAGATTGAACTCGATCTGGATGCGGAACCTGTAGCTAAAGAAGAGTTCGAGGAACCTGAGCGGGAGTTTGAACTTGCGGATGTTGATAAGGAAGAAACTAAAAAAGAGGTCGAAGAAACTGTAGGTTTAGGGTCTCAGGCTGATCAACCGGAGGCAGAAGAGGTTGAAAAACCACTGGAGGCTGATGTCAAAACAGAAGAAGCGTCAATAACAACTGAACAGGAAACAACGCCTGACGGGAAAAAACGTATCAGCACTCCGGTATTGGTTGCCTTGATCATAGCGCTTTTGACGGGTGGGGCTTATGGCACCTACGTAGCGCTAAAAAGCATGAATATCAAGATCCCTTTTATCAGCGATCTTGTTGAACCCGCTGTTCAGGATGAAGCCGGCAACCTAAAAATAATTGCTTTTGATATCGCCGATAAATTCGTCGACAACTCTAAGATCGGAAAACTATTTATTATATCAGGCAAAGTTAAAAATGAATATTCCGGAGCACGCAGTTTTATTAAAATAACCGGAAAACTCTATGCCAAAGAAAGGGCTCTTTCAAAAACAGCAACAGTTTGCTGCGGCAATGTGCTCTCTGACCAGGACCTGTCAGATATGGATATGAATTCAATAAATAAAAGGCTCTCAAACCTTCTGGGCGATAATAAATCGAATGTAAATGTTAAGCCGGGCAAACTGCTCCCGTTTATGATAGTGTTTCCAAATATTCCCGACAACATAGAAGAGTACACGGTTGAAGTTATGGGGTCCTCACCTTCATAAATATAGTTTTCAACTTGACTATATGAATGTGAGCTGCTACAAAATTTTTTCCAAAAATTTATAAGGCGATGTAGCTCAGTTGGTTAGAGCATACGGCTCATATCCGTAGTGTCCGGGGTTCAACTCCCTGCATCGCCACCATCTTTACTTAATAAAGGCTTCTCTTAAAAGAGGAGCTTTTTTGGTTTTTTGAGCTTGATAATATAATAGCAAGTATATTATACCCTAATTAAGCTAAAGCTCAATCAGGGAGGGGTCAGGGGTCAGTATTCAGGGGACAGTAAGGGATGCAGGTCTAAGAAAGTATATCTCACCTGTTGAGCTATTATAAAAAATTTCGCGATTCGGTTTGCTGATCCCCGATCCCTGACCCCTGACAACTATCATATGCTAAGGTGTTTACAATATTTACAGGCTTTGAAAAAATTGTAGAAGAGCGCATCAAACAGGCTCAAAAAAATGGGGAGTTTGATAATCTGCCAGGTTCCGGCAAACCTCTGTTGTTTGAAAATGACAGATGTGTTTCAGGAGAACTAAGCCTTGCCTACAAAATATTAAAAAATGCAGACTGCCTTCCTCCTGAACTTGAACTAAGAAAGGAAATAAATAAGACTGAAGAGCTTCTGTCAGGCATGGAAGAAACCTCTGAAAAATATTGCGTATTAAAAAAACTGAACTTTTTGATTATGAAGCTGAATTCAATGCAAAACACGCCAATAATGTTTGAAGTGCCTCAGCAATATGAATCAAAACTTATTAGACGTATTGAACCACAAAATTAAATAATGAAAAAACTAACCATTGCTCTTCTTTCCGGTGGTATTTCTTCTGAGCGCAAGGTTTCGCTTTACGGAGGGGACCAGGTTTATGAGGCTCTGAACAAGGAAAAATACATCGTAATAAGGTATGATCCAAAAACAGACCTTGACCGTTTGATGGCGGATGCATCTAAAATCGATCTTGCTCTGATAATATTACACGGGCCTTTTGGCGAAGACGGCACAATCCAGGGGCTTCTCGATCTTCTTGATATTCCATATCAGGGATCAGGGGTTCTTGGAAGCGCTCTTGCAATAAACAAGCTTGTTTCAAAAAAGCTCTATGAACAAGCCAACATCCCTGTCCCGCCATATATCGCAATCAGGCGAGGCGACAAAATCAATCCTGAAGAATATGTTGATCGGCTCGGCATACCCCTGATAATCAAACCGGTCAGCGGCGGTTCAAGCATAGGGATGTCCATGGTCAAATCAATCGATTCACTTAAAAACGCCATTGATACCGCTTTTGCTTTTGATGACACGATCCTTATCGAAACATATATCAAAGGTATTGAACTTACAGGCGCTGTTATCGGCAATGATAAGCTGGAAGTTTTTCCTGTTGTTGAAATTGCACCTGATAAAAAACATGATTTTTTTGATTATCATGCAAAATATACTGCCGGCATAACCCTGGAAATTTGTCCTGCTCGTATTGATGATAATCTGGCTGAGAAGGCCAAAACATATGCAAAAACGGCTCACCAGGCTCTTGGCTGCAAAGGATACAGCCGAACCGATATGATCCTCGACAATAAAGATATATATGTTCTTGAGACCAACACCATCCCGGGTATGACGGAAATAAGTCTTTTCCCGTTGGCCGCAAAAACAGCTGGAATTAGTTTTGACCGGCTTCTCGACAGGTTGATAGAGCTTGGCATAGAAAGACATAAAAACAGCAGACATTCTCATGATCATCAGAAAAAATAGAGAATTAAGGCAGCAATATCATAAACTTTGCAGCAATGATATCGTCATAGGCATTATATCATCAAAATATCTGAAACAATATATGCTTATCGACCTGCTTGAAAGAGGTGTGCGCTGCTTCCCCTCCCCTCTTGCGCAAGTCTTAAACAGCTCCAAAGTTGCCCAGGCCCTTATTTTTAAGAAGCAGATGCTACCTCATACATGCGTTATTAAGCGACGAATGGACCTGCTTAAATCAATAAACCAATACAATAAAAATAATATCGGCGCTGTTATAACCAAGGAAGATCATCTGCACTGCGGTTTTGGAGTCAGGAGATGGGAAACAATTGAAAGCCTTTATAGTTTCACGGCCATGTCGGAGACTTCATATCCCTTTGTTATGCAGCCGTTTCTGGAAAATTATATAGATGTGCGGATAATCATTGTCGGCGATTATGTTGAGGCATATACCAGATATAATCCGAATAATTTCAGGATGAATATAGCCGCAGGAGGCAAGAGTTCTCCTTATGATCTGGATAAAGAAAAAGAAGAATTCAGCCGCGCCGTCATGAAACGCGGCAAATTTCCTTATGCACACATAGATCTGATGATAACCGATAACAACAAATATTATCTTTCGGAAATTACTTTAAACGGCGGCATTAAAGGGGCAAATATAGATAGAGAAAAGCTTGATCAGATAAAACAGGCTTTGCTGGAAAAACTCGCAATGGAGGTACTATGAAAGTCTTAGTAATCGGAAGCGGCGGCAGAGAACATGCCTTTGTCTGGAAAATTGCTCAAAGTCCGAAAGTAAAAAAAATATATTGTGCGCCCGGAAATGCGGGAATGGCCACTGCGGCAACCTGCGTGCCGATCAACGCAGAAGATATCAATAAGCTTGTTTTATTTGCAAAAGAGAAAAAAATTGATCTCACCGTTGTCGGCCCGGAAGCGCCGCTTTCTGAAGGAATAGTCGATGTTTTTGAATCTCAGGGCCTTAAAATTTTCGGGGCGACAAAAAAGGCGACTGAAATAGAATCCAGCAAGTCATTTGCAAAAAACCTGATGAACAAATACAAAATTCCAACTGCTGTCGGCCGGACATTTGCAAGTTATAAAAAGGCTGAAGCCTATATACGGAAAATGGGCGCTCCTGTTGTTGTGAAGGCTGACGGACTTGCTGCAGGCAAAGGTGTGATTGTATGCGCAACTGTTAATGAGGCGCTGAGAGCGCTAAAGAAAATAATGATAAAGAAGGAATTTGGTGATGCAGGAAACAAGGTGGTGATTGAGGAATGCCTGTTCGGCGAAGAGGCCTCTTTTATTGCCTTTACCGACGGCAAAACCGTGCTTCCGCTTCCTTCCTCCCAGGATCACAAAGCAATATATGAAAATGACAAAGGGCCGAATACAGGGGGTATGGGGGCATATTCTCCGGCTCCGATAGTAGATAAGTATATGAGCAAGAAAATTATGGATGAAATTATGATCCCGACGGTTCGTGCTATGGAAGCTGAAGGTCGTCCATACAAAGGGGTTCTGTATGCCGGGGTCATGATCGATAAAGATCAGGTTAAGGTTCTTGAATTTAATGCGCGCTTTGGAGATCCTGAGACTCAGCCCCTGTTAATCCGTATGAAAAATGACATAATCCCGATAATGGTGGCTACAATTAAGGGAAGGCTGGATAAATGCAAGCTGGAAATCGACGACAGAGCATCTGTATGCGTTGTCATGGCATCCGGCGGGTATCCCGGCTCATACAAAAAAGGGATGCCGATTGCAGGCTTAACACAGGCAGGCCGCATGAAAGATGTTGTTGTTTTTCATGCAGGCACCGCTGCAAAGGATAAAACAGTTGTCGCAAACGGCGGACGCGTCTTAGGGGTTACAGCCCTTGGAGATTCTGTCACAAATGCAATATCAAAAGCATACAGGGCTGTCTCGAAAATTTCGTGGGACAATGTATATTATCGCAAGGATATAGGGAAAAAGGCTGTTGAAAGGCTAAAAGAACCTCCAAAGGTGGGGATTGTCATGGGGAGCGATTCCGATTATGCTGTTATGGAAGAAACGATTGCGATCTTGAAAAAATTCGGCATCCCGTATGAAATGACAGTCGCATCCGCCCACAGGAGTCCCAAAAAGGCATCTGAACTTGCATCTTCCGCCCAAAAACGTGGAATAAAGGTTATCATTGCCGGCGCAGGACACGCAGCTCATCTTGCAGGAGTAATTGCCTCCCATACTACTGTTCCGGTCATAGGGATTCCGATAGATTCTTCTGCCTTGAAAGGTCTTGATGCACTCCTTTCCACTGTCCAAATGCCTCCGGGCATTCCTGTTGCCACAGTTTCAATCGGTAAACCAGGGGCAAAAAATGCGGGCATACTTGCGGCCCAGATACTTGCTGTTTCTGATCCTGAACTTGCAAAAATACTGGATGGTTTCAAAAAGGAGATGGCAATTCAGGTTGACCAAAAAGCAAACAAACTTAATATGTTATGAAACGTGTTAAGTGTTAGGTGTTAGGTGTTTGATAAGATAAGAAAGATAGATCCGGTCAATCCTCAGCATGATTTAATCGTTGAGACGGCGCGTGTCATAGAAAAAGGCGGAGTCGTAATGTTTCCCACAAGCTTTATTTATGGGCTTGGGGCGGACGCCTTTAATGTGGATGCAATCGACAGAGTTTTCAGGATAAAGAAACGTCCTCATAATAAACCCCTTTCCGTGCTGGCAAAAAATCGGGAAGCCTTATACAGTCTTGTACAATATATCCCCCCTTATGCGTCAATTATCATGGACAGGTTCTGGCCCGGGAAAATAACTATTGTATTTAAAGCAAAAGATGGTCTGTCGGAAAGCCTGACAGCAAGCACAGGCACGATCGGCGTGCGCATACCTGAGCATCCGGCCGCTTGTGCTCTGGTAGATGCGCTGGACAACCCGATAACAGGAACAAGCGCTAACTTTTCAGGCCATGCCGGCTGCTCGCAAATCTCAGATATTGATCCAATGATTGCAGACGAGCTTGATCTGATACTTGATGCCGGAGAGCTGGAAGGCGGTATCGGATCAACGGTAATCGATGTTACCGGCGATGCACCGGCTATTTTAAGGGAAGGAGCTGTTCCTGCAAAGGATATTTTTGCCCTCTTTAAATAGACATTCTGTTAAAAATTTACATCATATATTCAAGCAATTCTATTGACATTCATCTCCATTTTACTTAAAAATTATTTTGTGCCGGAGTGGTGAAATTGGTAGACGCAGAGGACTCAAAATCCTCCGAACGTAAGTTCGTGTCGGTTCGATTCCGACCTCCGGCACCATAAAATTAAAGTAGCCTTGGAAATACCTTCCTCTGCCCCAATACCTTTGTTATAGCAAACCGAGACCTTGGAAAAGGAGCCTTTTATCATTGAAACAGATTATTTTAGGAACAGCCGGTCATATTGATCACGGCAAAACCTCGCTTATTAAGGCTGTCACAGGAATAGATACCGACCGCTTAAAGGAGGAAAAGCTTCGCGGCATAACTATTGAGCTTGGTTTTGCTTCAATGGATCTTCCCGGCGGACAGCATCTTGGAATTGTCGATGTGCCGGGGCATGAAAAATTTGTCAAGCACATGGTGGCGGGCGCCACAGGAATCGATATTGTAGTGCTGGTTATTGCCGCTGATGAAGGGGTAATGCAGCAAACCAGAGAACACATGGAGATATGTTCTCTGCTCGGCATAAAACACGGCTTTGTTGCCCTGACTAAAATCGACCTTGTTGATCAGGAATGGCTGGAACTTGTGCTGGATGATATCAAAGAATTTCTTCGGGGAACTTTTTTGGAAGACAGTCCAATTATGCCTGTATCATCTGCCACAGGCAAAGGAATACCGGAATTTATCAAAACCCTGGATGAACTAAGCGCCTTAATTCCTGTGCGCACATCAACAGGTCTGTTCCGCCTTCCTGTTGACCGTGTTTTCAGTATGAAGGGATTTGGTACAGTAATTACCGGAACACTTATATCAGGAAGTATCCATATCGGAGATACTGTTATGATATATCCGTCCAACATTACATCAAAGGTGCGTGGAATTCAGGTTCATAACCAAAATCTGGATATTGCGGAAGCTGGAATGCGCACAGCCATTAATTTTCAGGGGCTTGAAAAATCTTCTGTAACGCGCGGGGAGGTATTATCTACTCCAAACGACTTAAGGCCGAGTTTCATGATAGACGTGTTGGTTAACTATCTTGACAGCAACAATAAATCCGCTAAAAACCGGACACACATCAGATTCCACACAGGAACCAGTGAAGTGTTAGGCATTCTTATTCTTCTTGAAAAGGATGAGCTTCTTCCGGGCGAAACATCTCTTGCTCAGATTAGGCTTGACTCTCCGGTCGCGCTAATAAAAGATGACAGGTTTGTAATAAGAAGTTATTCCCCGATGCGAACTATCGGCGGCGGGCATATATTAAATCCCATACCTCAAAAACACAAACGCTTTAAACCGGAAGTAATCAAATTATTAAAGGGGATTGTCAATAACATACCAGAAGAAATAATTTCATCTCATGCTGATGATTCCGGTTATGCAGGTGTCTCCTTTGCTGACCTTAAAATAATGACCAACCTTCCTGAAAAACAGTTAGACAATACCATCCAGGGGCTTTTGTCAAAAAAAACAATTGTCTGTTTTGACAGGGAAAATCGAATCTACATCCATAATAACGGCATTGAAAAACTAAAAAAAGAAACACTCGATTATCTGTCAAGTTACCACAAATCAAATCCTTTAAAGGCCGGTATGTCAAAAGAGGAATTAAGATCTAAGCTTCCTTTTGCTGTGGGGACAAAGCTTTTCAATCTTATTCTTAACCGGATGATAAAGGACGAGGTGATTGTTCAGGAAGAAAATACTGTCCGTTTATCTTCGCATACTGTTTCTCTGAAAGTTGATCAGGCCGACATAAGAACAAAGATACTGGACGCCTATCTTAAAAGCGGGCTGACACCTCCGTACTTTAAAGAACTAAGCAGGTTGCTTGATGTTGATTCAAAGCAGGCAAAAGATGTGTTGATACTGCTTGTTGATGAAGGGGTTCTGCTTAAAGTAAAAGAGGATCTCTATTTCCATGCAGAAGCTGTAAATGAGTTGAAAAAACGGGTAATCGATTACTTAAAATCTAATGAAGAAATGACAACGCCGCAGTTCAAGGAAATGGCATCAGTGTCTCGCAAGTATTTAATCCCGCTAATAGAATATTTTGATTCCACAAAAGTAACCCTCCGTGTAGGTGACAGTCGAAAATTAAGGAACAGGTAAACTCAGGTTCACAGTTCCGCGGTTCACGGTTCTCTCATATCAGCATGGAAGTAATGCTGTCTGCAAACAGCATCCCCTTGCGTGTAAGCGAGCATCGGTTTTCAGCGACACTGATCAACCCGTCTTCTTCAAGATACGCTATTGTTGTAGCAAATATTTTTTTAAAACTTACATCAAATTTTTTATCAAAAACATCTGTTTTAATTCCGTCCGTCATCCTCAGCCCAAGCGAAATCGCCTCTATCATCTGTTGCTCCCTTGATAAAACCTCCTTTCCCTCTATTGAAAGCCTGCCTCCATTGACATCTTTGATATATTTTGTCACGCTGCGGGTGTTCCAGTAACGCACAGGCTCCACAAATGAATGGGCTGCAGGGCCAAATCCGATATATGGCGCAGACAACCAGTATTTTCTGTTATGCCTTGACATGTTGACCCTTTTATCTGCCCTTTTATCTGATTTGATCAGCGCAAAATTTGATATCTCATATTGAACATAATTGTTTGCGCTTAAAAATTCTACTGTCAATTCAAACATATCGCCTACAAGGTTGTCGGACAGAGGACAAAACCCTGCTTCCTGCCGGTCTTTATCCATTGGGGTGCCTGGTTCATAAGTAAGCATATAGCATGAGAGGTGTTCAGGTTTAAGATCGACGGCCTTTTGCAAGTCAAGAAGCCATGATTGCCTTGTCTGTCCGGGAATGCCGTAAATAAGGTCAAGCCCCATATTATCAAAACCAGCCTTTCGAGCCCATTTTACAGCAGGATTTATATCCTTTTCTGAATGAATCCGCCCAAGAAATGCAAGGTTTGTCTCCTGAAACGACTGCGCCCCGATATTAATTCGATTTACCCCTGCGCTCTTATAGCCGGCAAAACGCTCTTGATCCACAGCGCCAGGATTTACTTCCATTGTTATTTCAACATCTGCCGAAATTTTAAAAACCTGCCTGATTGTCTCAATTATTTTACCTATATCTTCTGCCAATAAGACTGAAGGGGTTCCTCCTCCAATATAGATTGTGTCAAACAGGAAAGAAAAGTCACAAAGCATGCGCATCTCGCGCATCAAGGCTTTAAGAAATGCCTTTTGAAGCGCTAAGTTGGTTGTCGAGTAAAAATCACAATAAGGGCATTTTTTAACGCAAAAAGGGATATGAAAATATATCCCGGCCTGTTGGTTCTGATATTGATCGTTTTTTCTCATTGCAGTATATTCTTTCCAAGCTTAAACAACTTGCAGATGTTTAAAATATGGTTTATTGATATTATTATGGAGAATATTGTAAATTGAATAAAATAAAAACATTTTTTTTAATATCCGCATTTATCTCTTTTTCAGCCCTGTCATGCCTCTTTCTTGATATTTTAGCTTATGCGGATAAAAGCGCAAGTGCCGATAATTCAAAAAAGGTTGTAGTGATATTGCCCGGCCAAAACCTTTCGACTATTGCCAGCTATCTGGACAATACAGGCATTATAAAAAATCCGCTTAAATTTAAGTTACTGGCCCGCATTAAAGGTTGCGACAAAAAGATAAAGGCCGGTGAATACCTCCTTTCTTCCTCCATGCCTCCAATAAAAATATTGGAAACAATGGCAAGCGGAAAGGTATGCCTTTACAAAATAACCATACCGGAAGGTTATAACCTGGAACAGGTTGCATCAATTATTGCCAAAGCAGAACTGTGCGCTAAAGCAGACTTTTTAAAGGCGGCAACAAACTCATCTTTTGTGTATAAGCAGGGAATTAACGCTGAAACCTTTGAAGGATATCTCTTCCCGGAGACCTACCATTTCCCTAAAAATATAACTCCGGAAAAAATAATAGCCGCAATGGTTGAGCGTTTCAGGTCGATATTTAATCCTGAATGGAAAAAGCGGGCAAAAGATCTTAATTTATCAATTCACCAGGTGGTGGCACTTGCATCGATTATTGAAAAGGAAACAGGCGTGTCTTTTGAGCGGCCTGTTATCTCATCGGTTTTTCATAATCGTTTAAAAAAAAGAATGCGTCTTGAAAGTGATCCAACAGTCATCTACGGCTTAAAAAACTTTAACGGAAATATAACACGAAAGCATCTTACAGCCAAAACCCCTTATAATACATATATAATTAAAGGTCTCCCGCCCGGCCCTATCGCAAACCCCGGAATTAAAGCGCTAAAAGCCGCCCTCTACCCTGCTGATACCGACTTTCTTTATTTTGTTTCAAAAAAGGACAGGACACATAAGTTTTCAGCAAACATAAAAAACCACAACAAAGCCGTGAAGAGATATCAATTGCATAAGCAATGAAAAAGAACACTTCTAACACAAAAAACCCATAGGGATAGTTTTTCAAAACTGCCCTATGGGTTCTGTTTTATCTTGAATCCTTTTTATTATTTTTTCTTATTCAACTCTTTTATAACCTTGTCGGTTATGTCCACATCAGGATCAAGGTAACCTACGGCGTTGGGATCCTTTATTATAATCGTATATTTGTATTTTTTTGCCACCTTTTTCAAGATTTTATTGGCCTTTTCCAGTATCGTTGATACGAGTTTTCTGTCACCTCTGACAATATCATCCTTGGCATCAGCTACAAGTCTCTGATACTCCTTGTATGCCTTTTGAAGATTCTCAAGCACATCTCTCTTCTCTGCGGCAGCCATCTTATCGCCCTTGTTGTTGATAAGATCTCGCAATTTATTAACTTCCTTCAGCTTTGCCGATACTACTTTCTGCTTCTGCTTTCTCAGCTTCTGTATATCCTTACTGGCTTTCTTACCCATTTTGGACTCACTGACCAATCTCTGCAGATTGACATATCCCACTTTGTCAGCCATGGCATACGAACTCATACACAATACCAGTCCAAAAACAACACACACTACAATTGCTATTCTACTCTTCTTCATTGCGTTACACTACCTCCGTTTTTAGTTTTTGATCCCAGCTAAATAAGCTCCGCATTTAACGGGGCAAGCAAGATTAAATTGAAATATACTGTTCCCAAATACGGCCAGTCTACAGCCTTCAGGTTAATTAATTTGAAAATTCTCCCGCCTCTCCTTTTTATAATAACTTCTTCAATCCCTGAATCCCTCATATTTTTTTATATTGTTTTTCTATCTTAGCGCCTTTGCGCCTTTGCGTGAGCCAGCCATTAACACCTATAACATCCTACTTCACTTGGCGCGAATTATATAATACTGAGCTTTTTCCGGATTAATGAAAAATCCCGCAGGCAGCGGCTTAAGATCAAGCTGTGAAATATCAATTGGGTGCCTATATCCATACTTGAAGAAATCATTGTCGATCATATATCCTTCAAAAGGCAGCCACGAAGTAGATATTTTGTGACCACATGGTCTTACAGCACGATCATAGAACAGACTGAACATATCGGTTTTTGCGATTAATGTTTCGCCATAACCGCGGCTTAATATACTTCCATTAACGCTTCCGCTTCCATAATTACCGCCGCCCATCAGACGGTTATCCAGCATAACCAGTCCAGGAGGTGAAGGCTCATAAATTTCAACCCTTTCAGTTTCAGCGCTGCTGTTAACATATCCCTCAAGTATTACAGACACCCCGTTTCTTTGATCTCCTGCCCATACCCAGAGGTCCCCGTCAATATCAACATTAACAGGATTGTAAGATGTTGTCACAGCAGTTCCAATTATACCGGATGCCTTCAAGCTTGAATCAGCGCCCGCAGTTATCAAACCACCTGCTGTATCAAAAATATTGCCGGCAGTGGCATACAAGGTTACACCATTAACGCCACCAGCCGTAACAGTAGTAGTCGTAATAGTTCCGCCAGCTTCAATATCAATCAAACCGTTAGTTGTTACAATAGAAGTTAAAGTTATAGCGCTATCTTCTAAGACATAAGTATCTCCCAGGGCTGCTATTGTAAGCGTGTCAACGTCTGTATCCAGTTCGTTATTCAGACCTCCAGCCCCGACTGTGCCTGAATTCGCTGTAATAGTAAGATTTGCCGCAGATATATCGGTAGCTCCGCTGGTAGTATCTGTTACATTAGCAGCAGAAACTAAAGTTACCTCATCGTTAAGAGCTGTGATATCACCGCTCATTATTATATCACCAGAGGTTGTAGTTAATGTTACATCGTCATTACTACCTGTATCGCCTCCTGCAATAACATCCGTTACGGTCATAGCACCAGCTGAAGTTATAGTGATTGAACCATCGGCTGTATCTATATCTAATAATTCTACTGCGTCTGCTTCGTTAATAACTATCACACCAGTACCTGTTACGCTTACATCTAAAGTAGTAGCAGCAGTATCAACATCAGCAGTCTCGCCAATACCAGTTGCAGCAGTTAAAGTCACTGCATTACCGGTTATATCTGTTGTAGTATCAGTGTTAGTTTGAGCATCATTAATTGTACCTGCTGTTGCTTCTATAGTTACATCGCCGCTGGTAGCTAATACACCTGCATTCTCTATTGTGATATTGCCGGTTGTAGATACTATCGTAATATCACCATCAGATGTATCAAGGTCTCTTAAAAGAAGACCATCAGTCTCAGTAATCACAATATCACCTGTAGCTGTTGCATGAGCTGTTAAGTCTGCAGTTGTAGTCTCAAGAGCATTTGTACCACCAATTGCACCACCAGCAGTTAAATCCAATGTTGCGCCGACTATGTCGGCGGCAACATCGCCTGTAGCTTCTTCCTCGATCGCGGAAGCGGCTGTTAAAGTCACCGTACCTGTTCCTGCTGTTATTAAATCAACCA
>JACNLL010000084.1:2705-10137 GCA_014381545.1 Candidatus Desulfaltia bathyphila | reverse complement strand
TCAAATTTTTAGGAGTTTGCTTTTTGTAAAAGGTGATTGTCGGACAGGCTCCTAGGCGGAAGGAAAATACATGAACAAAGCACTCCTCTTTTGGGCGGGATTGCAATTGTGGTTGCTTTTAACTCTGCTCTTTTAGCGAATATGGTTCTGGATATGGATACTATTGTATTACTTTGCGGGGGAATTGTAGTAGCTCTTGTAAGCTTGGCAGATGATTGCATAGGTGTGTCTGCAAGGTTTAAGCTGGCGGTTCAACTTATCGTTGTGTTGATTTTGATCTATTTTGGCATTGTATTGCACCTGTTCCCGAAAAGTATATGGGGATACTGGTTGAATGTTTTATTTACGATCTTCTGGATTATCGGCATAACAAACGCAATGAATTTCATCGACGGTATGGACGGGCTGGCAGCGGGAATAGGCGCAATAATAGCCATGTTCATGGGGATTGTGGCATTTCAGACTAGTCAGCCCTTTATGGGGTGGTTTGCCATAGCCATGATGGGAAGCTGTCTCGGTTTTCTTCCTTTTAATTTTGGGTTAAAGAAACCTGCCTCAATATTTCTGGGTGATGCCGGAAGCACTTTTATCGGTTTTATTCTGGCCGCCCTGGCCATCAAAGGAGATTGGGCCGATAACAGCAGGATTGTATCCTTTTCAGCGCCTGTGCTGATCTTCTGGATTCTTATATATGATATGGCCTACATTACCGTAGAAAGGATAGTGACCGGCAAGGTAAAAAGCCTGAAGCAATGGATCGATTATGTCGGCACCGACCATATCCATCACCGTTTATATAATCTTCTCTGCGATAAAAAAAAAGCTGTTTTATTTATATATTTTTTATGCGCGACACTGGGTATCAGCGCTATAACCCTTCGCTATGCAAGGCCAATAGATGGCGTGCTCCTCGTTATTCAAGCCTTTTTAATTACCGTAATAGTATCTATCGCAGAATATTCGGGCAGTAATCGCTGATTTTATTTTGATGCTATTGACATTGTTTCATATCGAAGTTATTTTGCGAATTCGACTTTTTGCGTAGAGGAAAAATATCTTATGATTAAACTTGATTTCAATAAGCTGGGCGGTCTTTTGCCGGCTATTGTTCAGGATTATCAAACAGGTGAAGTGTTGATGCTTGCGTTTATGAACGAAGAGGCATGGGAGGCCACACTTTCCACCGGCAAAGCCACCTATTATAGCCGCAGCCGCAAGGAATTATGGATAAAAGGTAAAACATCAGGAAATATGCAGATTGTAAAGGAGATCAGAATCGATTGTGATAATGACACTGTGCTTTTGAAAGTTGAGCAGATCGGCGGAGCCGCATGTCACATGGGATATAAGAGCTGTTTCTTTAAAAAGGTTGACAACGGGTCTGTCAGGGTTATTGGAAAGCCTGTGTTTGACCCTGAGGAGGTATATAAAAAATGAAAACAAAATTAAAATTAGGCATTCCCAAAGGGAGTCTGCAAAACGCTACAATTGCGCTGTTCAAGCGCTCAGGGTGGAAGATTAATGTCAACGGTAGAAGCTATTTCCCGGAAATCAACGACGATACAATAGAATGCGCAATATGCAGAGCTCAGGAAATGTCCCGTTATGTTGAGAGCGGAACTCTTGATGCAGGGCTTACCGGCAAGGACTGGATAGAGGAAAACAGTTCCGATATTCATGTTATAAGCGACCTTATCTATTCCAAAGTAAGTGCGCGGCCTGCGCGATGGGTTCTTGCAGTTCCTTATGATTCTCCGATCAAGACAATCGAGGATCTTCAAGGAAAGAAGATAGCGACTGAGCTGGTGGAATTTACAAGAAGATATTTTAAAGAGCGTGGGATCAATGTAATCGTTGAATTTTCGTGGGGAGCAACCGAGGCAAAGGTTGTTTCCGGGCTTGCAGATGCCATTGTAGAGGTTACGGAAACCGAAACCACCATAAAGGCGCACGGTCTTCAAATTATCCATGAATTGATGCAGACCAATACCCAGCTTATAGCAAATCACGATGTCTGGAAGGACCCTGAAAAGAGAGAAAAACTCGAACAGATTGCTCTTTTGCTGAAAGGAGCTCTTCTTGGTGAAAAATTAGTCGGACTTAAGATGAATGTCCCTGAAACGCTTCTTGAAGATGTTGTATCATTGCTGCCGAGCCTTAATGCCCCCACGGTTTCTCCTCTTTACCAGTCAAAATGGTTTTCGGTTGAGACCGTGGTTAGCTCAGATAAAGTAAGGGAGCTTATCCCAAAACTGTTGAAAAGCGGCGCTGAAGGTATAATAGAATATCCGCTGAATAAGGTAGTATAGGGATAAGGATTAAGGATTAGAGGAAGAAGTAATGATTTCAAAACGGACAAAAGAGATGACCTCCTTTATTGTTATGGATGTTCTCGAAAAGGCCGGCGAGATGGAGCGAAACGGGATTCATGTAATTCATCTGGAGGTTGGAGAGCCTGATTTTGATACGCCCGAGTGCATCAAGAGGGCCGCCTGCAAAGCCCTTGATGACGGGCATACTCATTATACACACAGTCTCGGTCTTCTTGAGCTCAGAGAAGCAATTTGTGAGCACTATTTCAACAAATACAATGTATCCATAGATCCTGATCAGGTCCTAATATCTTCCGGGACATCTCCCGCCATGTTTATTATGTTTTCAGTTCTTTTAGAACCAGGCGATCAGGTCATTATTTCAGATCCGCATTATGCATGTTATCCTAATTTTATCAGATTTGTGCAGGGTGAGCCTGTAACGATACCTGTATATGAAGAAGACGGTTTTCAGCTCAGACCGGAAGCTATAAAAGAAAAAATCACAGAAAGGACGAGAGCAATATTTATAAATTCCCCGTCAAATCCGACCGGCAATCTTCTGTCTGAAAGCCGTATGAAGGATATCGCTTCTCTCGTAACGCCGGGATCATCCTGTGTTATTTCGGACGAAATATATCATGGCCTGGTTTATGAGGGAAAGGAGCATTCTATCTTGGAATTTACGGATAATGCCTTTGTGTTAAACGGTTTTTCAAAGCTCTATGCCATGACAGGCCTCAGACTTGGATATCTGATTGCGCCGAAGCTTTTTATGAGGCCCATTCAAAAGGTGCAGCAGAACTTTTTTATTTCCGCCAATTCAATGATTCAGAGAGCTGGAATTGCGGCGCTTAAAGAGGCGGGAGATGATATAGCGTATATGAAACAGATCTATAATAAGAGAAGAAAATACATGATTACCCGCCTGAGAGAGATGGGTTTCCGAATAACAGTAGAACCAACCGGAGCCTTTTATGTTTTTGCCAATGCAAAGCACATTTCCGGCGATTCGTATAAACTTGCCTTTGATATACTGGAAAAGGCGCATGTGGGTGTGACTCCAGGTATTGATTTTGGCGAAAACGGTGAAGGATATCTTAGATTTTCATATGCAAATTCCATGGAAAACATCGCCGAAGGGATGGATCGATTAGAAAAATATTTAGACTAAACTCATGCAAAAAACTCTTACCACAGAGATCACAGAGCACACTGAGATTTTTTCTAAAAAGGCAACCACATGCTTCTGTGATCTCTGTGTACTCTGTGGTTAAAATGGCTACTTCTTATCTAATATGAAAATAAAATCTGCTGAATTTATTACAAGCGCTGTCAAGCCTACCCAGTATCCTCCGCCGGTTTTGCCTGAAATAGCTTTTTCAGGGCGTTCCAATGTGGGTAAATCTTCTCTGATTAATACGCTCTTAAACCGGAAACGTCTGGTAAAAACCAGTTCCACACCCGGTCGCACTCAGCTTATCAACTTTTTCTTAATAAACAGCGCCTTTTGTTTTGTTGACCTCCCGGGATACGGGTATGCCAGGGTCCCGGCATCTGTGCAAAAAAAATGGGGCCCGATGGTTGAAACATATTTTTTGATTAGGGAGACATTAAAAGGGGTTGTGCTGATCATGGATGTTCGGCGTACACCCGGCATGGAAGAATTGGAATTTATTGCATGGCTCAGCAGTTTTGGAATCCCGCCTATCCTGGTTTTGACAAAGATTGACAAGCTTTCAAAGACAAAACAGATAAAGCAGAAGATTACTATAGCGGAAACACTTAATGTGGATAAAGATAATCTGATCCTCTTTTCTGCAAAGACAGGCCGCGGGAAAAATGATGTCTGGAATGCGGTTGAGAAATTGATAGGGATTAAGGGATTGAGGGATTAAAATCAATAGAATACCTTTAATTCCTAAATTCCCCAATCCCTAAATTCCTGAATTCGCAACTAAGCGACCCGCCGTGCTCGCGCCCGTCGCGGCAGGAGCGAATCCCTCTATGGAGTATAGATGGATATAAATGAGAAGCGTTCTGATTTTAAATCTGGATTTGTAGCAATTGTAGGCGCGCCTAATGCAGGGAAATCGACCCTTTTAAACAGGATGCTTGGTGAAAAGATATCTATTACTTCCCAAAAACCCCAGACCACGCGTAACCGGATACTTGGGGTTGTGCACAGGCCGTCCTCGCAGATAGTTTTTATCGATACGCCGGGCGTACACAGGGCAACAACAAGGTTAAATATCAGGATCGTAGATACAGCCCTTTCAGCCCTTGGCGATGTGGACATAGCGCTTATTCTTGTGGATGTATCAAAACCGGATCCGGATTCCGAGAGTTTTATTGTAAAGAAGCTTGAGAAACAGAAAAGATGCGTTATCCTTGCTCTTAACAAAATAGATCTTGTTAACAAATCTGAGCTCCTTGCCGTAATAGATAAATGGGCAAAGGCCTATCCTTTTGAGGCTATAGTGCCGATTTCCGCAAAACATGGTGACCAGGTTGAACTGCTTCTTGAATCTATGGAAAGACTTTTGCCGGATGGACCGCCTTTTTTTCCGGAAGATACTTTAACCGATATGCCGGAACGATTTATTGCCGCAGAAATGATTCGGGAAAAGGTTTTCCGTCTTACAGGTCAGGAAATACCTTATTCTACAGCCGTAACAATAGATTCTTTTTCAACAAAAAAGGGAGCGCTTGTAATGATTAATGCTACTATTCATGTTGAGCGTGCATCCCAGAAAGGAATCATAATCGGGAAAGGCGGGAGCAAGCTTAAAAAGATTGGTGAAAGTGCCAGAAAAGACATAGAACGAATGGCTGGAGCAAAGGTGTTTCTAAAGCTTTTTGTGCGTGTGCAGAAAGAATGGAGTAAAGACACCAGGGCGCTGAGGAATTTTGGTTACTGATGATTCTGTCATTTCATCCATGCTTTGTAGCGGATAAGAATATAATATGCGCTGGACGCAAGCCCGGCGCTGATGATCTTGCTGCTATTAAGGCTGCTCATGCCGTTATTCTGCCTCAGGGTTGCTATAAATCCCTGTACTATATGGCCCGAGGCAATTGCGCATATGTTTTCCCCAATTATGACGCAAGATTTAAATATCCAGGCAAAATCGGCCAGATAAAGCTGTTTCAGAGAAAAAGGGTTTCACTTCCGGAAACAGTGATATTTCGCAATGCAGATTCTTTTATCCCGAATTTTGCAAGCTTCTCAAAATGTCATTCCGAGGATTTCCAAATAACCCTTGCGAAATTTGGGTTTGATTTTCCCTTTGTGTTCAAGTTTGACTGGGGTGGCGAAGGGGAAAATGTTTATTTAATAAAGTCGGTTGAAGATCTTCAGGAGGTTTTGCAAAAAGCCGCTATCTATGAAAGCACAGGTCAGGCGGGTTTTTTAATACAGGAGTATATTCCATCTCAAAACAGGTCATTAAGAGTCGTCGTCATAAATCGGAAGATAATTACATACTGGCGTGTTTTGAAAAACAGGGAAGGATTTTGCTCCAACCTGTCGCAAGGAGCTGTTATAGATTTTGATTCTGATCCGGACTTGCAGGAGATGGCTGCTTTTTCGGTAGAAAATTTTTGCAAACAGGCGGGAATAAACCTTGCCGGCATTGATATTTTATTTTCATCAGAGCTTCAAATAAAAGAGCCGCTTTTTCTTGAGATAAATTATTTTTTCGGCAGGCGAGGCCTTGGCGGATCTGAAAAATATTATGAGTTGCTGGTGTCGGAAATAAGAGGATGGATAAACAGCCTGTGAAACCGTTTGCATACGATTTAGACGAAGAGGACGTAAAAAGGGAACGCCGCAAAGCAAGAGAACTTAGAGCATCCCAGTGGTGGAAACGCCGCCTTGCAAAGGGTGTATGTTATTATTGCAACAGAGCTGTTTCACCGAAAGAGCTTACCATGGACCATATTGTTCCTATAGCACGTGGCGGCAGGAGCACAAAAAGCAACGTGGTTCCCTCGTGCAAGGACTGCAACAACAAAAAAAAACAGCTCCTCCCCATGGAATGGGAGCAGCTTCATCCTCTTGGATGATACTTTTCATGTATTTCTTTAAGGCGCTTTCTCGCTACGTGTGTATAAATCTGGGTTGTGGAGATATCGACATGACCAAGCATTATCTGGACAGCCCTTAAATCAGCGCCGCCCTCGAGAAGATGGCTGGCAAAGGAGTGTCTCAGGCTGTGGGGCGTGATCCTTTTTTTTATTCCGGCTATCTGACCGTATTTTTTTAACTGCTTCCAAAATCCCTGCCTGGTCATGGGTTTTCCCGCTCTTGCAATAAACAGGTATTGGCTGACCATCTTTTTTAAAAGCAGGGGCCTGGAACTTTTTATATAATGATCGATTTTTTCTTTTGCATAAAGTCCTATTGGCACAATCCGTTCCTTTGACCCCTTTCCAAAGACCCTGACAAATCCAGCCTCCATGTTGACATTTTGAAGTTTTACGTTCACCAGTTCAGAGACTCTCAGCCCCGCGGCATAGAGAAGTTCTATCATTGCGGCATCTCTGATTCCTTTCGGCTTTTTTGTGTCACAAATGTCTAAAAGCTTTTTTACCTCTTCAACAGACAGAACATCGGGTAGTTTCAGTCCGCTTTTGGGGAGATCAATAATTTTTGAAGGATTATGCTTAATTAGTTTTTCCTGCATCAGGAATCTGTAAAAACCCCTTAGCGTTACGAGATGCCTTGTTCTGGATTTTGCCCCTAATCCTGAATCCCTTAAGGCAGATAGATGTTTTAATATGACGGCAGTGTCTGCATCGGAAATATTCTTGATTCTATTTTTTTTGAGAAATTCAAGATATAAGGCAAGGTCGCTGCTGTATGATTCAAGAGTGTTGCCTGAAAGACCCTTTTCGATAAGAAGATAATTTATATACTGATCTACAAGATTATCTAACATAAGGTTGTTAAGAGTTAAGTGTTAAGTGTTAGGAGGCGCAATCAAGAGTGTTTAGCACCTCTGCCCTGTTTTCCTTTACAACCACCATATTTTCGAGCCTGACGCCTCCCCAGCCGGGTATATATATTCCAGGTTCGATTGTAAAAACCATGTCCTTATCAAGCATTGTGTCTTTAA
>JACNLL010000084.1:0-1802 GCA_014381545.1 Candidatus Desulfaltia bathyphila | reverse complement strand
CCGCTTAAATAACGGCGGTTTTCCTCCACAAGAATCATAAACGTGTCAAGATTTTTTTCTGAAAGGATTTTTCTGAAAATATTTATTCTGTTTTCAATTGCTGTTATCAAAATGACCTCCGAATTTCCTGACAATTATTACTGTTATTTAAAGCAGACTTTACAATCGGAATCAAGTGATGTTATTATTCCGGCCCATAATGCATAACCATATTATCATTACAGCCGCAGTTTATGAAGAATTGTCGGCCCTGATTGACAGGGTTGAAAAGCCTGTTGTTTCAAAGGTCGGAGGGCGAAAAATTGTTTCCGGACATATTGAAGGTAAATCCGTAAAACTTCTTGTCACAGGACCGGGGCTGGTAAATACTGTGCAGGCTTTAACCGCGGCCATAGAAGATTCAAGGCCGTCGTTAATTATTCAGACCGGATGCGCTGGAGCCTTTAAGGAGTCAGGCCTTAAAATCGGTGATATCGGCATTGCTACCGAGGAGATAGATGTAAACCTTGGCATTGAACCGGAAAATGGGGATGGGCCGTTAACGGAGCTTCCTTTTTCTTTACTTGATAGCCATGGCTCTGACATTAAAAACCGCTATAGTCTTGATCATGAATTGGCAAATCTTGCTTTTAAGGCAATTAAAAAGGGTTGCGCGGATAAAAATATCGGATTAATAAAGGGGTCGTTTATAACTGTTTCAACAATAACCGCAACAGATGCGAGAGCGGAAAAGCTTTATAAGCAGTACAAGCCATGTATGGAAAACATGGAAGGATCAGGAGCAGCATGCCTGTCGCTGCACTATGACATTCCGTTTCTTGAAATACGTTCCGTGAGTAATATTGTCGGGAAAAGAGATTTGACTGCATGGAATCTTCCCCTTGCCTTTGAGAGGGGAGCTATCGCTGTTTTTGATTTTGTTTTTTTCACCACGAAGCTAACGAAGAACACAAAGAAATTATAAAAAGCATTAATTTTAATCTCTACATGCCGCAGGCAAGTTCGTGTCCCTTCGTGTCCTTAGTGGTTTAATTTTTACTTATTGAGATAAAATTTTATGAAACAAAACTTAACACTTGGTTATTCAACCTGCCCGAACGACACCTTTATCTTTTATGCGCTCGCTCATAACCTGATTAACAGCGCTGGGCTTGCATTTAAGATAGAACTCGCGGATGTTGAAACACTTAACCAGAAGGCAAGGGCAGGGGTTTTTGATGTTTCAAAACTATCCTTTGCCGCTATGGGTCATCTGCTTGATAGATATGGAGTTCTTCGCAGCGGATCTGCGCTTGGCAGGGGATGCGGACCGCTTGTCGTGGCGAGGCCGGGTTTTAATCTAAACCGGATCGATTCAAAAAAGATAGCAGTGCCCGGTATGTGGACAACCGCATGTATGCTGCTTGGTCTTTATCTTTCTAAAAAGCCGGATGTTGTTCCCATGCCGTTTGATTTGATTATGCCCGCAGTTGAAAGGGGAGATTTGGATTTTGGCGTGATAATTCATGAGGGAAGGTTTACCTATAAAAATTATGGCTTAATCTCTCTTCTTGATCTTGGAAAGTGGTGGGAAGAAAAGACATCTCTTCCCGTTCCACTTGGAGGGATTGCAATACGCAGAGACATGGCGCATGAGATTGCGCTAAGTGTGGAAACAGCCATACGGGAAAGCACGCTATACGGCTTTAAACATCGAACCGAGACAGAAGGTCATGTTAAAAGATATGCAGGGGAGATGTCGTCTGACGTGATTCGCAGGCATATAGATCTTTATGTTAATGATTTTACCATAGAGATTGGAA
>JACNLL010000083.1 GCA_014381545.1 Candidatus Desulfaltia bathyphila | reverse complement strand
TGTCGAAGCTTAAGGTATAATATTTCGCTTTAAAAATTTATTTTGGCCCTTACCCGCTGTCCTGACCCTAAGCTGGCCGCATGCTGCTGAAATATCCCGGCCTTTACTGCGCCGAGTGACAACGATATAATTATTTTTGCGCAGGATTTCTCTGAAGTTATTAATTACATCCTCTTCCGGCTGCCTGAATTCACTGCCTTCATATTCATTAAATGGTATGAGATTGATTTTTGCCTTTATTGAACGCAGCAATTTAGCAAGGCGATTTGCGTCATCAGAAGAATCGTTTATATTTTTCAAGAGAATATATTCAAACATAATGCTTTGGCGGGGATGCAACCTGTATTTACGGCATGCGTCAAGCAGAATTTCAAGAGGATATTTTTTGTTTATCGGCATGAGCATGTCACGAGTTTTGTTGTCTGTTGCATTTAATGATATTGCCAGGTTGACATTTGCATCCTGGTTCAGGTCCGGTAGTTTTGGAACCAGTCCTGCTGTGGAAAGTGTGACTTTGTTGTTTGAAAATCCAAGCCCGCACTTGGTATCGGTTATGACGCCAATAGCGCCAACCACATTTTTATAATTTGCCAGTGGTTCGCCCATACCCATCATAACTATATTTTTCAGTTTTTCGGGATCATCCAGATCATTCATGATGTCGCGTACCTGGGCCAGGATTTCACCTTTTGCTAAATTCCGCACAAAACCTCCTCTTGCGGTAAGGCAAAACCTGCATCCTTGTGCGCAGCCCACCTGGCTTGATATGCATAGAGTGTAATAATTTTTCTCAGGAATCAGCACACTTTCAATACATTGCCTATCAAATAGTTCTAAAAGATATTTTCTGGACCCGTCCTGCGAGGTTTCGATCTGCTTTTTTTCAAGACGGCCTATCGTAAAATTAAGTGAGAGGAGCTGCCTGATTTCCTTTTTAATGTCTGTCATTATCTCAAAATCGTCTGCCTGGCGAAAATATATCCACTTCATGATCTGCTTTGCGCGATAAGTCTCGATATCATGATCTTTGAGCCATGAAACAAGCTGATCTTTTGTAAGCTCCATAATGTTTGTTATATTGGATTTTGGTGTCATTTTTTATGAGTCTTTTCCCAAAATGTGCATAATATTAGCTTTCAGTTAAACTCAACCTTTAAATTTTATCAATAAAATTTCTCTGCATCAACGTTCAGGCAAAACCGCTTGACCGGTCAGATAGTTTTAGATAGTTTTACTTTAATTAAGCGAAACTCTCAATTGAGGTAAAACATTATTTAAAGGTGTATCATTATGATTGATCCAAAGACGGATTTTGCTGCATTATTGCAGTTTTTACAAACTATGTATGAAGAGAAGATACCGTTTAACAACGTTTTGGAGTTGCAGATAATGTCTTTGGAAGAGGACAATGTCTGCATAAAGCTGAAGATGAAAGAAAAATTGGTTGGGAATTATAAATACGGGATGTTGCACGGCGGGGTTATTTCTTCGGTTTTGGATGTAACAGGCGGAGCAATCGTATCGGCAGGCGTGCTCAAGAAAATGGTTGGACGTTCGTTTGAGGAGATAGCGAAACGGATATTTAGAATTAGTACCGTTGACCTTAGAATTGATTTTTTAAGACCCGGTCAAGGGGATTATTTTTTGTCAACCGGTTCGATTATGCGTATGGGGAACAAAGTTGTTGTTACACGGACAACTCTCCATAATGACGAGGAAGCGCTTATCGCGGTTGGCACAGGAACCTATATGTTATAGGCTTTAAGATAAAGATTTTGGGTGCGTTATCGGTCGTCGATGTACGACGAGTACGCCTTCCTCCCTCTAGCCTTCCCAAAACCATTATCTTAAAGCCTATAGGAAATATCGGTGGAATGCATGAAAAACTTTGGATAGTATATTTTTTGGGCGTATGACCAAAAAAACTCCTTGACACCAAGTAATAATATCATTATATTGTGGTCAAATGCTCATAATCAGAGAATAAAATATGCCCAGACCAAAAAAACCGAGATTTGTATCAGGATATCCTATGATTGGCGCTTTTGTACCGGAAGGAATGCCGATATCAGGTGAAGTCTTTTTGTCTGTGGAGGGGATGGAAGCTATAAGGCTAACCGATTTTGAGAGCCTTGATCAGGACTCTGCAGCAAAAATGATGGAAGTATCCCGTCAGACATATGGAAGAATACTGTCTGAAGCACGAAGCATTGTTGCAGGTGCGCTTGTGACAGGCAAAGCATTAAGGATTAAAGGCGGTATGTATGAATTTCGAGGTCAACGCAGGCGTCGCTGCCGGAGAAGAGGCGGCAGATAGAATTTAATCAAGGAGGTGGATAATATGCCAAGAGGAGATGGAACAGGCCCAAAGGGCCAAGGTCCGAGGACAGGCAGAGGTCAGGGACAAGGCAGAGGTCAGGGACAAGGCCAGGGCAGAGGCCAGGGTGCTGGACAAGGCCAGGGGAGAGGTAAGGGTCAGGGTGCAGGCAGAGGCCAGGGCAGAGGTAGGCAATAAATTATATCTCAAAAGTCTATTGATAGAAAGGAGGTACATATTATGCCAGGTTTTGATAGAACAGGTCCACAGGGCCTGGGGCCCATGACAGGAGGCGCAAGAGGTCTATGTAATCCCAGAGCAACCAGCTATGGTTCTCAATTTGCCGGGGGTTTTGGTTATGGCAGAGGCTTTGGCATGGGACGAGGCTATGGAAGAGGTTTTGGCCGTGGAATGGGCATGGGTTATGGTCCTGAATATGGCCCAAGATATCCATTGAAATCAGCAGATGAGATAGCCGGACTAAAAGCTGACGCGGATTATATGAAGAGTTCTTTGGATGCTATTAGTAGGCGTATTGAAGAGCTGGAAAAGAAAGATTAGCAGAACCCCATCTATTATAAAAGCTTATAATCGATAATCACAGGCTCTCTCATGATAAGCTCAATCGATTTTTCCGATGTTGCGGCGGCCCTTGGAAAAACTTTTCTAAGGGCTCTGATGTGTCTTAAATGGTCTGCGGTGCGAAGAACCAGCATGGCGAGGTCTCCTTCTTCCATTTTGGAAACAGAAACCACCTTTTCCCATGGTTGACCGATAGCCCAGGCATAGATCGTTAAAGCAGGCCTTAAAAACAGGGGCCGCACTTCAAATCCCTTATCTGCCAGGCGCTTTGCAAACGGGCTGAGATTTTTTTCAATATTGGCAAAAGCAGTTAGAAGCTTTTTGGGAATTAACTTATTGTCAATTTTTTCGTCTGATTTCTGTTCTGAAACAAATGATGCCATTATGGCAGCCAGAAGCGCTGGATCAGATACGGGAAAGAGGCCGAGCCTGAAACCCTCTGCTATCATAAGAGGTTGGTCAACCCTCAGATGGGATGCCCATATACCGTCATCTGTCAACTCACCGTTTTTTACAGCATATCCTGTTTTTATCAGGAAGTTAAAATGCCGCATGAAATCCTGCCAGAGAAACTTATCATCATTTTTATAAATCTGATCTGATCCTTTTTTTCTTTTTGCAATCAAATATGATGCAAAAGACCTTTTCAAAAGATCCTCTATCTGATCAGGGGCATAGGACACAAGCAGATTAAGAGTCATGGAAAAGTTAATCCTTATCTGGCTTGTTACATCAGATGGGGACGACTTTATAAGCTTTGCGATTAACCTTATATCCATGAACTTCCCTGGAATTGCCACAGCGAATCCGATGTTATCCATTCCTCTTCTGCCGGCCCTTCCTGTCATTTGATGAAATTCAGTAGAATTTAAAGGTAGGAATTCTTTTCCATTGAATCTGTCGGAATTGAGAAAAACAATCGTTCTGGCCGGAAAATTCACCCCTGCCGCCACAGTAGAGGTCGCAAAGATCACATTAAGAAGCCCTTCGGTCATAAGTATTTCCAGTAGCAATTTCCATGCAGGCAGTTGTCCGCTGTGATGAGAGCCGATTGCAAAATGTTTAATAAACCGGAGCTGGCGATGTGTTTTAATACGGCTGTTTTTTGCCGTAAGATCTTCAATTCTTCGGCTTAGTCTTATTCTTCTGTCCTGCCTGTTTTGATCGATTATAAGATCTTCTGTGCAAAGTTTAAGAGCGTTATCACAATCTGCGCGTGATTTTAGAAAAAAAATGGCAGGGAGGAGATTATATTTATCTAAAACACGCATGATCTGCCCAAATGGCGGCAGTTTGCGTGGATGAGCTATCAGCGGCGGATTCTTCTGATTTAAATAATCGCTGACCTTTTTGTAGATAGTTACATTTCTCTTCTTAGCGTTTTGAGTTACAAGCGGAAGAAGCTTCCCCGATGGATGTAAAAAAAGAGGAAAAAGAGGAACAGGCCTTTTTTTTTCTTCAATTACAATGCATTTTTTTGAGCGAATTGATAAGAGCCAGCCTGCAATTTGGTGCGCATTTCCGATTGTAGCGGAGAGCAAAAGCAGAGGTATTCTGGAAGGAAGGTATATCATTATTTCTTCCCAGACAACCCCTCTTTCTTCATCGCCCAGGAAATGGGCTTCATCCAAGATTACCAGATCTGCTGATAAGCTTTCGCCGGAATGCATGGCATCGTATAACTGATTGCGCAATATCTCCGTGGTCCCGACAATAATCGGCGCATCAGGATTTTCTTTTCTGTCACCCGTTAATATGCCGACATTGTCAGCCCCGAAGATCGCTGAAAATTCATGATATTTTGAATTGGATAATGCCTTTAAAGGGGATGCATACCAGGATTTACCATGCTTTGCATGTATTTCCGCTATTGCCTTTTCAGCTATCCAGGTTTTACCGGCGCCTGTTGGAGCGGTAACAAGACAGTCAGCTTTTTTAATTGCGGAGAGCGCTTTTAGCTGGAAAGGGTCCGGCTTAAATGCCGATTTTTTGGGCACACCTATGGACGAAAAAACCTTTTTCAGCCCGGCGTCTGCTTTTGGCTTTAACTTTAGCGCCAATAAACCATTATCTGTTTTTTTCTTTTTGCCCCTTTTTCTTGATTGATATTTATTTTGTCTATGCATTGTTTACTTTATTATCGAGGCGAACTTTAAGATGTGACCTTTGCAAAACGTCCCCTTTTGCCCAATCTCTGCGTCAGACTCAAATTTTAATCCTCAAAATACTCAATGTATTCCTGCGGTTAAAATTTTCGCCTTCCTTGACCTTGAACAAAATTGAACATTTTTCAAAGGTCTCAAGATATTGCAAAGGCTAAAAAAGGGCTTTCTTCTTAAGAGGTAAATTGTCTTGCTGGAAGATGGGCCGCTAAGCATTCTTTAATCTGATCTTCACTGAATTGACATGTGCATCAAGACCTTCGATCTCAGCCAGCCGGATAATATCTTTTGCCTCATTCATAAAGGCTTTTTTTGAATAGTATATCAGGCTTGTTTTCTTTATAAAATGATCGACAGAGAGGGCTGACGCGAATCTGGCTGTGCCTGCGGTTGGAAGAACATGGTTCGGACCGGCAATATAGTCGCCGACAGGCTCCGGAGTGTATTTGCCGATAAATACAGCCCCTGCATTTTTGATTTGTCCTATATACTCAAATGGTTCTTTTATCTGAAGTTCAAGATGCTCGGGCGCTATACTGTTTGAGAGCTCTATGGCAGAGGCAAGATCTGAGGTAACCATAATTGCGCCGTACCTGGAAATAGATTCAACGGCAATCTCTTTTCTTGACAGGTTTTTTAACTGCTTTTTCACAGCATCGGCAACAGCCTTTGCTGTTTCATTGGAGCTGGTAACGAGCATGGCGGAAGCGAGAGGATCATGTTCTGCCTGGGAAAGAAGGTCAGCAGCAATAAATTCCGGGTTTGCCGCGCTGTCTGCAATAACAAGGATTTCACTGGGCCCGGCTATCATATCTATTCCTACCGTACCTGCAACAATTTTTTTGGCAAGTGTAACATAAATGTTTCCAGGGCCGACTATAACATCGGTTTTTTTGACAGTCTTGGTGCCGTAAGCCAGCGCTGCGATTGCCCAGGCGCTTCCAATTTTGTAAATTGCATCAACACCGACCTTTTGCGCTGCAACAAGAAGATGTGGATTTACTGTTCCGTCCTTTGTCGCAGGGGTTGCCATTGATATATGTTTTACACCGGCTACCTTGGCAGGGATGACACCCATCAGCACAGACGAAACCAGGGGGGTACCGCCTCCCCTTCCTCCGGGCACATAAACCCCGACAGCGCCAACAGGATTTACCATCTGGCCGACAATAGCGCCGGGTCTATCGAGGTTGATCCATGACCTGTTAATTTGCAGCTTGTGGAATTCTTTGATTTGTGTAATTGCCTGGTTTAAAGATCGTATAAAGGGACGGCCTGCTTTTTTTGCGGCAGCATCAATTTCCCGGCGTGTTACTTGAATCGATTTTACGTCCAAGCCAGGAGAATCATAGCGATTTACATATTTAACAAGGGCTTTGTCCCCATTCTTCCTTACATCCTCAAGAATACGGGTGACCGCTATATGGTCCTTTTTCTTAAAGCTTAATCCGCGGTTTACAATCGATGCAACCCTTGCGTTAGCCGACTTTGAAGGATAATTATATATTTTCATACTGGTTTCTTTTGTCTTTGTTACAGATTCATTATTTATGGATTTTGTATTTTATAACTCAAGTTTCGCACCCTTTTTATTTATTAAAGTCTTTAATCCGCCTAAGGCAGGTAAAACGGTAAGGGCCAAAATAAATTTTTAAAGCGAAATATTATACCTTAAGCTTCGACAACGGCACCAATAACAAACATTAAGACAATGCTTGAAATCACGTATGAGTTCAGTATGTTATATATCCCTTGTGCATGTTTTTGGCACAAGCCGTGGAGTACTGGTTAAAAAAGACAGATAAATCATTTCGCTTGAAAAATTGAATTTAGCTCCTTTACCGCCTTGACTTTGATAGAAATCAAGGGTGCGAAACTTGAGTTTATAGTATCTTAAAATATAAGGGAGTTGTTTGTCAATACTTGACGGTTTTGTAAAAAAAGTCTAATATATTCTTTATTTGCTATTTTTATATTCGCTCGCTAACCCCGTCCCGCTGAAGCGGGACTACGGGGAATGCGTTCGCTTTTGCGGTTCAGGAGTGGAGGAAATTTATGAAGGCAAACAGAATTTATAACTTTAATGCGGGGCCTGCGGCGCTTCCGCTTAGCGTTCTTGAAGAAATCAAAGATTCATTTTTAAATTTCAGCGGGTCAGGCATGTCTATTATCGAAGTAAGCCATAGATCAAAATGGTTTGACGAAGTAATAAATGATGCTGTGGAGAGAACAAAACGGCTTTTAAAGCTGGATGAAAATTACCATGTTCTTTTTATCCAGGGCGGAGCCAGCATGCAATTTTGCATGATTCCTATGAATTTTCTGCATGATGGAATGTCGGCAGACTATGTTGATACCGGCACATGGTCAACAAAGGCTATAAAGGAAGCCCGCATACAGGGAAAACAGATAACAATTGCGGCATCTTCCGAAGACAAGGGTTTTTCCTATATTCCTCAAAATGTTAAATTCAGCAATAATGCGGTTTATGCCCATATAACGTCGAACAACACAATCAAGGGAACACAGTGGAGAACCTTTCCGGATGCCAATGGCGTGCCGCTTGTGGCAGACATGTCGTCCGATATTATGAGCAGACCTTTGGACATGGAACAATTTGGTCTGATATATGCCGGAGCACAAAAAAATATCGGCCCTGCCGGTGTATGCATGGTGATTATCCGGGATGATATGTTAAACATGGCGCCTGACGGTTTGCCGTCAATACTGAAATATACGACCTATGCTTCTAAAAACTCAATGTATAATACTCCTCCGTGCTTTGCGATTTATACTGTTCAGCTTGTCATGAAATGGCTTGAAGAGACGATCGGCGGCCTTGAAAAGATGGAAGAGATAAACCTGAAAAAGGCAAACATTCTTTATGATTGCCTAGATTCAAGCGGGTTCTATAAAGGTACCGCGGACACAGACAGCCGTTCAATAATGAATGTTACCTTTCGTCTTCCAAGCGAAGATCTGGAAAAAAGGTTTATTCAGGAAGCGCTTGAAAACGCTCTTGGCGGTCTTAAGGGACACCGCTCTGTCGGAGGCTGCAGGGCATCTATCTATAATCCCACAAGCCTTGAGGCAGTAGAAGCTCTAACAGATTTTATGAAGAATTTCGAACAAAAAAACGGTTAATATTATGGCAGAAATCAGAAGAAACGTAAAGAATATATATTCAGCAAAGCGCATTTTTACTTGTTGGAGCGGATGCGAGCAAGACAAAACATGATGCCTGCACAACACAATGCCATTAAAATAAAAAAAGTAATCCATGTAATATAAGTTCCCTTTTTGAGCAGCTTATAAGGGTTCCAGCTCTCCTTTACTTCAATTCTTCCAAGCTTTCCTTTGTACTTATCTGGGATATCAGGGATGCCGTCCCCGGTAATATCGGGAAAGTTTTGGATATATTCGATAACGGCTTTCCACTCCTTAAGCTCCTGTATCCCGGGCATGTTTTTGTCGACGTCGATCCTAACTGTTTTAAGATCAATAATCGGATTTGAGTCTCGATCCTTAGGGATGATATCGAGAATATGCCAGGTAGAGTCTCCTACCATTTTCAGAAATGAGGCATTATAGATATCAGCCGCCACCCTGTAAAGCCGCTTGTTGGCGCCTGAATAATCAAGCGGCGTATATCCATTCTCTTCACTTCCAACCTGGATTTGTGTAACCCTGTCAAACAGCATCCTGTTAGGATTATAGGTAAACCTTGCTCCTGAAATCTGCAAAAAGTAGCTTTCCCCCTTTATGGGATATATGCTGGTTAAAATTTCAAGCCCTTTCTTGATTTCAGATGGATACAGATAGAAGCTTACCAGAGGATAGCCCATGGTTCCATCAAAACCGGTGCCGAGCGGTATGGTTCTAAACGCGTCGCATACGGCAATTTTTCCGGATTTACCCTTTATAATGTCATCTCTGATTACACCGTTGGAAACTATGGAAAAGGCGACTTTATTGTCTTTGTCTGCAAAATCGTAAGCATTCTTATTAATGTACCAGCGTATGGCGTCGGCAATTAGATTTCCCAGATTGGATTCATCTGTCTCTATCCGCAAATCAAAATCAATATGGCCGATAATTTTTCGAAATTTTAAACCATGTTTCGCAAGCGCCTTTTGGTTAATTATTGCTTCAAACGATTCAATGAGGCAGGTAATCTTTTCATCCCCTTTGATGCTGTCATCAATATCGACCAGCCGGTAATTTTTGAGATTCAATTTACCTTCATCATAGGTAATGTCAATAACGCCCAGCTGCTTTCCATATTCCCAGGCTTGCGCAATAATGGTGTTGTTTATCTGGATAACGCCATCTGTTTTAGTATGCGAATGACCGCTTATTATAATATCGATTCCATCCACCTCTTTTGCGAGGATCTCATCTTCGGAATGGCCCTTCTTTCCCCACAACCCGCTGTGAGACAGGCATACCACAATATCTACCTTTTCCTTTTCCCGCAAATTTTTTACAATTTTCTTTGCCGTATAAACAGGATCCTCAAAACTTACCGGAAAGGCAAACGGTGCAACCTCTGCTGCATGTTTTCCGATCAGACCGAAAAAACCGAATTTAACTTCCTCTTTTTCCATCACAACATAGGGTTTTACAATGCCGTCTTCAAAAACCTTCTCCAGAGAATCGTCTAAATCGCTTTGTTTGCTAAAAATCGCATTTGAAAGCACTATGCAAGGGATATGCCCTTTATTATGCGCTGAGGTAAGCATCCTGGCAAGCCCTTCAGGCATTAAATCAAATTCGTGATTTCCAAGGGTTATTACATCATATCCCATTAATTTCATAAGCTTCAGTTCAAAGGGATGCTCGCTGCATAATATATGAAACAGGGAACCGATAAGAAAATCACCGGCATCAAGCACCAACACAGGATTTTCCCGATCTTTTTTAATATCATTAATTACGGTCGCAATCCTGGCACATCCGCCGATTGTTGTATCATCGCCTGTTTGTGAAGGGGTATAATCAATATTGGGGGAAAAACCTAACAGGTGTGAGTGCAGATCATTTGAGTGAATGATGGTAAAAGACTGTTCGCCGGCAGCAGGGCTTTGCATTGTTAAAGTGAAAACAACGAAAACTATAACCCACCGCAACAACTTCATTATCAATGCCTTGTAAGAAAGTGTTGGCGTTACCGCCACTACTAAAAAAAGGAGGTATGCCCATAAGACTAAAAAATTATGGCAGAAATCAGAAGAAACGTAAAGAATATTCAGCGAGGCTGGCTTTTGCTCAAAAAACTACTGCAAACCAATAATCCAATGGACATCCTCTATTCTCCCCAACTCCACGTCATTGTTGAACGAAGCCGCTACGCGGCAGAAAAACAATCAAAAATAGTGTATAACTC
>JACNLL010000081.1 GCA_014381545.1 Candidatus Desulfaltia bathyphila | reverse complement strand
TCCTTTGCCACAAAACCGGTAAGAAGCGCCACACTTCCGCGCCAGTCTATTCCAGGAGGCGCAAACAAGGGAGCAATACTCCTGCCAATCCTCCCCATAAAAGATTTTTCCGTCTTTTCCGCTTTCCGGGTCATTATAAGCTTTGATAGGGCGGCATCCTTTTTTTTCTCAATTACATCTCGGTCGAATTTCCCGGCGGCCATAATTTCTGACTTATATAATGCTTCTACTCTGGCAATTTCTGAGTCATAATCTAAAGAATACTGTATGTTCCTGGGAAATGCCGAAAGCGTCCAAACAATAATGGAACCAACAAGTATCACGCCTCCCATCTTCTTTAAGAATATCTTGCCGCGGTCCCACATATGAATCAACAGGCTCCTGAGAATCGGAGCCCTGTATGGAGGCAGTTCCATTACAAACGGGGCATCAGCCCCTTTTAACAGGGTAGTCCTGAACAATCGTCCGGATACAACGGAAACTATTATTCCGACAAGATAAACTGCAAATATTACTGTGCCGGCCTTTGCGCTGAAAAAGGCGCCAGCAAGAACTATATAAATAGGTAGTTTAGCCGAGCAGGACATAAAGGGAGTAATAAGAATAGTAAGAATGCGGTCCTTTTCACTTTCAAGAGTTCGGGAGGCTATTACGGCAGGAACACTGCAGCCGAATCCCATAAGCATCGGTATAAAGGACTTTCCGTGAAGACCGATAGTATGCATTATTCTATCCATCAGAAAAGCCGCTCTTGCCATGTAGCCTGTATCTTCAAAGATGGCTATACAGAAAAAAAGGATTAAAATATTAGGCAAGAAAATTATAACGCTTCCTACTCCGGGAATTATTCCGTTTACAATGAGATCTTTTAAAATAGAATCCGGCAGCAGGCTATTCAGCCCTATGGCAAGAAGATTAACACCCCTGACGATCCATTCCATTGGATAGGCTCCGGCAGAAAAGGTAAACTGGAACATGGCCCAGATAAATATAATAAAGATCGGAAACCCGAAATACCGGTGCGTTAAAACAAGGTCTATATTTCTGGATATATCAACGCGATTTTGTGGTGAAGTTGTAAGCGCCTCCTTTACTATTCCGGCAATAAAACCGTAACGTTCATCGGTCATAACTATTTCAGGCTCATCATTAAAACGATCCGTGAGGTACGCGCGAAGCGCCTGAACCTCCTGAAGCAGATCATCCCCTTTGTCCCCCGCCTTCCGGAAAATCCGTTCCCTTACGATTTTATCATTTTCAAGCAGTTTTATTGCCGTCCATCTCAAATCATACGGGGGCTTTGCTTCAATTTTATTTTCGATAAAAGTTTGAAGCTTAATAATCGCATTTTCAATATCCTTGCTGTATTTGACCTTGCGTTTTTGATGGATTTCTGCTGTTGACCCGGCCAGTTCAACAGCCTTCCTTAAAAGCGTATCAATGCCCTCATTTTTATTGCCCACTGTAAATACTACAGGCAGATCAAGCAGTTCGGAAAGCTTTTCAGCATCGATTTTGGCTCCCTGTGTCCTGGCAACATCCGCCATATTAAGGGCAAATATAATCCTGCAATCAGTTTCTCTTAACTGTGTTGCAAGATAAAGACTTCGTTCCAGATTGGATGCATCGATAATATCGATCACCACATCCGGACATTCTTCGAGAACAAAATCCCTTGCGATTATCTCCTCAATGGAAAATGGGGTTAAACTGTAAGTTCCGGGAAGATCGACAATTTTAAGATCATAACCGTATTTGCTGATTAGCCCTTCTTTTTTTTCAACCGTTACCCCCGGCCAGTTTCCAACCTTCTGCCTGGTTCCGGTAATATTGTTAAATATTGTTGTCTTGCCTGAATTCGGGTTACCCGCAAGAGCTATTGTTATACTCTTTTTATGCATTATCAATAAACCTATTTAACATCATCGACCGTTATCTGGGCAGCCTCTTCAACGCGAAGGGATATATGATAGCCCTTGATTATCAACTCAAGCGGATCTTTAAGGGGCGCATATTTTTCAACATACACCTCCGTTCCCTTAAGAAAGCCCATTTCTCTTATCCTTCTTCGCAAGACGCCATTACCGCCCATGCCGGATATTATTCCACTTTGCCCTTCCTTCATTTCACTCAGCAGCATATTCAATTCTCCGTGTTAGCATTGATGCTTTCGTAAAAAGTCATTTTGCGAGCGACATTGATCAATTTTGGAGAAAGATTCAGGTTAAGCCTGGCGTTAAAAATTGCAAGCTGTTTGAGGGCGTTAGCCCGAGTTCTTGCAATTTAGCCAGGTGCAAACTGAATCCCAAAATTGGTCACAGAGAGAGCAAAATTAGACTTTTTACGAAACCATCAGCATTGATAACTTCGCAAAAAGTCTAAACCGGACGACAAAGTATTTTCTGCGACAGGCCGCGCCCCAATACGTAACGCTTGCAATCTATTGCAATAACCACCTGCCCCTTGCCTATATTAGTAATCACATCTATTGTATCTCCGATCTTCAAACCAATTGACAATAAACGCATGCGCGCGCCTGAGCCGCCTGTAAAATCTTTGATAACAAGCTGTTCACCTTGTTTAGCCATGGCAAGTGGTATTATCTGTTTTCGCTCTTTAAGACATTGAGAGCATATACCGTAAATTTCCATCTTGTGCTGGAGTATGTGAAAATCATAGTCATCGGCTATCTGTACCTGCAAAAGCTCAATCCGATCGTTGTGGAATTCAATAATTCTTCTACATTTTGTGCAAATCATATGATCATGGTGTTGGCATAAATGTCTATGCTCATACCTCACGAGCCCATTATCGAACCTGTTTACCTGAGCAAAACCAAAGCGGCACATAAGCTTGAGAGTATCTCTCACAAAATCGGGCTCAAAATGAAATCCCTTGTCCTCGAGAATCTGAACCAGTTCGCCGACGGCAATATGACGTTCTGTTTTCAAAAAAACTTCAAGAATCTTGAATCTCTCCTCAAAATTATCAATAAGCTCCTGTTTAAAAAGCTTTTTAAACTGCTGCTTTTCCTGATTGTGGATCTGTTTCATCTTACCTGCTCAGCCCCGGTATATCATAGGTAGTGCATGAACCAGTTGAACATTCCCTTGTTTTAACGCTTGCCTTTTGGCCTGCGCCCGAACCACTGCCAATGGCGTAGTTGGTTGTGCTGATAACTCGCTCAAATTCCTCGGAGTTACATTTAGGGCATCTAAGCTCGAGCTCTTCATCTTGACTCATTACAAGCAGCTCAAAATATTCCTGGCATTTTAAACATTTGTATTCATATATCGGCATAACTACTTTCCTTTAAAACATATCTGTAACCGTTCACGGTTGTCGGTTCACAGTTCACAGTTTTTTCAACCGTGAACCGATAACTGTAAACTGTGAACGGTTACATATATCTTAAGCCCATTGATTAATGTATCGTCTAATTGCCTCTTTGACTTTCCGGGCATTATCCATAGCCGTTCCCGTGCTGTTGTCGATAATGATTTCAGCATCCGGGTTTTCTTCGTACGGAACATCTACTCCGATTACAGCTCCCAGATCTTCAAACCGAGTCCCTTTTTCTTTCCGTTCCAGCGCCTTCCGATACATTTGCGCCACAACATGCCCCTCTTTGCGTTTAGACTCCCTGTCAATGCAAACTAAAAGGGGGCAGGTAACCATCACCTCAATAAAACGCTCGATCCTTTTTCTGGCTCTTTCCCTGTATAACCTCTTATGAGCAGTGGCGTCTATTATAATATTTTTATTGTTTTTCACACCTTTTTCGGCAAGATCAACTAATTTCTCATAAATAAAATCACGTTCTTCGTCTGTATATTCCGGGTTCTCAACATACCTCTTTCGTATGGAATCCAGCTCGATCCATTCGCACACTATCCCGTCTCCGGTCAACATCTCAAACACAATTTGTGACAGCCTGCTTTTTCCGGACCCGGGAAGCCCTGTGAACCATACAGCCCATCCCTTATTCGAGGTATCGGTTGATTTCATCTATATTCATCCTGTCTTGTGCAAGGATATTCCTGATAAAGTTAAAAAGCTTTCTTCGTATATCCTTTGGATGATTCGGGTACCATTCCGGAGAAGCGATCACCAGGCCGCGAAAAGCATAAAAAGGCTGAATAACATCGAAAATTTCCGTATCTTTTGTCATGTCAAGGTAGGTCCCCATAAATGTGTCGTGTAATTGTTTGAACGGCCCGTCCAGTTTACCGTATCTTAAAATGGAAAAAAGGATATAATTGATGCTGAGCGTAGCCACATCATCGGCTGCCTCTCCGTATTCTCCACGGCTCCTGTCAAAGGTTGAAAAATCTGTTCCTTCCCGGAATTTAATGTTCCATGGATGAAAATCTCCATGTTCACGACATAAACGATTGGTATATTTTTTGAGTTTCCAGCGCCAATCAACACAGAGCTTTTCGATTTCACAAAAAAGTTCGTCAGGGCAGAATTCATAATTAAGCGGATACCCGTCGATAATCCCCATTATACATTCGCCGTGGCCGATAAGATCTCTAACCTTTCTGATATAAAGATCAGGCTCATCCTTTTTTTCCTTGTGAATCTCCGCCAGATATTCACCCAGCGCCTTTGCTCTCTTAATATCCGTATTTGTAATCGGCTCGGTTGCAAGACGCTTTAAGTCCAAGAAATAATCGGCCCCATTCACCTTTTCCGTCAACAGAAAGTAGGCCTTTGCATCACGAACAGAACGAGCCTTTCCCTCTTGTGTAAAATAACCGATATCAAGGGGAAGAGCATGCTTTGGAAGCCTTTGGCCGGCATCATACTGAAACATCAATACATGCGCTCTGTCCCATAAATACTGGTGGCCGTATTTATCCTTCCTCATGGTGGAAAAGACCACCGACCGATCTTTTCCTCCTGTCCGAAATGTAATTAAAAATGTTTCTCCGTAACCCAGTTTTTTAATGGTATCAGCAAAATCCCCGAGTTTATCGCTTCCTGTCAGTTCAACCGGTCCGCCAAAACGTTCTTCAAGATATTCCTTTAGCGATTCGAGTTTTATAGGTATTGTTTCCATTGTTTCCTTTTATAACTTAAGAGTCCATAGTTCTTTCGTAATAGTTCAGCCCATCTTTTGAAAAGCGTATCCACCGCTCGCTTCGCTCAAGACGCAGAGATCGCAGAGAAAATAAATTAACCTCTGCGCTCTCTGCGGCTCTGCGGTGAACTAATACCAAAAATCTCAGTCGTCTACAGGAAGACTGATGACAAATTTTGCCCCCTGTCTCTCAGAGTCTTCAACTGTTATGTCGCCTCCATGCTTCTGGATAATCTCATGGCAAATATATAGCCCAAGACCTGTTCCCTTGCCGACTTCTTTTGTAGTAAAAAACGGCTTAAAGATATCCTGCCGATGAGATTTTGGAATGCCGGGGCCGTTATCCTCACACTCAAAGACAACTTGCCTTGTATCATTATCAAAGCGGGTTGAAAGCGATATTAATCCTTTTTTGCCTTCAACAGCCTGAATCCCATTTTTAATAATATTCATCACTACCTGGCCGAGATTAGCAAAATTTCCCCGAATATCAGGTAAATCCTGATCATAATTTTCAATTAGTTCTATATCGCGTCCCTTATACTGATTATATAGTATCCTTAAAGCATCCTGTATTACCAGATTTAGATTGACAGCCTCCTCATAGGTTTGAGTCTGCCTGGAGAGCCCCAGAAGGCTTGCAACTATCGACCTTGCTCTGCCCAGCTCTTTGTCTGCAAACCTGAGATCATCTATCAGATCCTGGTCCAAAAGTGTGCTGTTATCCCATTGAGATAGATCCTCTATTGTGGATTGTATAAGGCTTGTAACACTTGTAAGCGGGTTGTTCAGCTCATGGGCGGTTCCTGCCACCAGTTGCCCGATTGCGGCAAGACTTTCAGAACGTATTAATTGTTCCTGAGTGCGTTCTTTTTCAGATAAAGCCTCTTGAAGAGCAAAAGTCCTTTCTCTAACCTTTTTTTCAAGGTTTTTGTTAAGATCATCAATCAGTTTGTAAGAACGCGCATTCTCAACAGACAAAGCGCACTGGCTGGCAAGTGTTTCAAGAAGATCCATGTCCTCAGGTGTAAAAAGATCTCCTGAAAGCTTTTCACCAAGCACAATGAAACCGTTTAATCTTTTTTCGAAAATCATTGGAAAAATTATCTCTGCATATAGACTGTCCATACCTGAAAGCACATCCGGGATATCAGGCTCGCCTGATTGTTCCATAAGTTTTTTCCTTATAATCGGCCTCCTTTGCCTTTTAATATATTGAACAATGGAATCAATATCGGCCATCGATATAGAACTTACGGAATCAGAATATTTTCCCCGGCTCGCAAAATGTTTGCAACCAGACTCTGATAAATCGCATAAAAACAAGCCGCAGTAGTCAACCTTCATTACATTTACAACAGTATCCATAATAAGTTTGGCAATTTCATCAAGATTAAGAACAGAGGCTATCATCCGGCTTACATCTTTGATGGTTTTTTGATAATCATACTTCCCTTTTGAGAAGATATTATCTATCAGCCCCTGTATTTTTGCTTTGAGCGGCCCAATTGCAAAAGCAATCAGAAGAAAAAAGAGCAGATGAAAAAATATTGAATCGGAAAAATCAAAATCTGTAAAAAGCCTGTTTGCTAAAATAATAATAAGGGCATACATGCAGGTAAGCATGGCTGTTATCAGTGAGTAAACCAGGCTCTTTTTGATAAGTATCCCCATATCGAGCAGATCATGCTTAAAAAGGCCTATTGCAAAAACAACAAGAGGGATAAAGCTAAAGCTGCCCGGAGGATATATTGAATATCCCATAATCGGAAGGACGTTCAGCCCGTTCATAACCCCCATGACTCCAAATCCTGCAAAAACATATTTCAGCCTGTTTTTCCGGATGCTTTTTTTTTCATTGAGAATTGCCTGAAAGATAAGTGTAAGAACAATGATGGTCACGCACAAACCGCCGATCCCGAAAAGAGGATAAAGAACCCCGCCTTTTGCAAAAAAACCAAATGAATGTTTTTGCATGGACTCGATATAAAGCGGCGTGGGAATAAACCACATAAGGATAAATGCAAAAGCATATGATAGTCGGATAAGCCAAATTTTGCCGGAAATGTTGAGGTATGAGTGAAAAAAGTGGATATATATGGGAAAAAGATAAATTATAAAAAAATGATCTACACGGCTGATTATCAGCGCCAGCTCGGCAGTTTTCACGTTAAATGCAAATAATATATCTATATAGAGAAAGGCGCCGAGTATGCAGGTAATAAAAAAGAGGATATTTGTTTTTGTCCTGCGTCCCCGTATAACGGTTAAAACAGCAAGCCCTAAAAAGCAGCACAATGTCAGGAAGGGCGGAATGTTAATAAGTAAGTTCATTTGTTGCTTCTTTTGTCTAATGGCCGGCTTACGGCTTTATCAAGCATTTCATGCGCATGGTCAAGGGTAGCCCTGGTGATTTCTACTCCGCCTAACATTCTGGCTATTTCTTTAACCCGCTCTTTGTTGTCAAGCGGCCTTATGCCGGTTATGGTTCTTCCGCGAGATACATGTTTTGAAATCCTGAAATGATAGTCCCCGAACTTTGCAATCTGGGGCAAGTGGGTTATACATATTACCTGATGATAACGTGCAAGGGAAAATAGTTTTTTGCCTACAACCTCGGCCACGCTTCCCCCGATTCCGGCATCAACCTCGTCAAAAACAACGGTTTCGACCGATTCCGTCTTGGCTAAAATGGCTTTTAATGCAAGCACTACCCTTGAAAGTTCGCCTCCGGATACAATGCTTGAAAGCGGCTTTAAAACCTCGCCGACATTCGGCGCTATCATGAAGGTAGCCCTGTCGATTCCGGTTTCACTGACAGCTTTATTATCATAAGTAAGATATGGATTGATATTTTCCTCTATTCGGGCATTAATTGGGGGCATTGATTCAAGCGATATTTTAAATTTTGTTTGAGACATCTCAAGGAAGGACAGCTCCTTTTCCACCTTTTTAGCCAGGATATCAGCAACTTGTTTTCTTTTTTTTGAAAGATTCTCTGCGGAGCGTACTAATTTGGCATGCAAAGTATCCAGCTTTGCTTCTGTCTCGGCTATGTTTTCAGATAGATTTGCTATTTTTGAAAGCTTTTGATCTATTGACTCAAGATATGCAAAAATTGCCTCAAGTGATCCTCCGTATTTCCTCTTTAGCTTATGAAGGGTGTCAAGACGCTCTTCAACCTCCTCAAGAAGCCCTTCATCCATCTCTATGTTTTTTTGATACTCCCTAAGCCCTTCAGCAATATCCTCCAGGTTGAATATTGATTTAGTTAGCCTTTCAGTCTGCTCAGTAAGCGCGGGATCGATCAGGCCCGCCTTTTCAAGCCTCTTTTTTACCTCTACAACGCGTTCTACTATCGCTCCCTCGGTACTGTAGAGGTCTTCAATGCTACTGTGAACCGCCTGATAAAGGGCTTCCCCGTTTTTAAGCCGGTTTCTTTTCTGTTCCAGAGCCTTATCTTCACCAGGATTGATAGAGGTATCAATTATCTCTTTTTTTTGGAATTCAAGCAGCTTGATATGTTCATCCTGCTGATCCGCGGCAGCCTTGAGTTCCTGCAGCATTCTTATCATTGGAACTATTTCATGATAATACCTGTAAACCTCGGCCCGCTGAGGCATCAAGCCGCCGAACTGGTCTAATATTAAAAGATGCTGATCCTCTTTTAAAAGCCCTTGATGAGCATGTTGACCTGATATGCTAACTAAGTTTTCTGTTATTGAATTAAGCATCTGTATGGTGGCAAGACGCCCGTTTATATATATTCTGTGTCTGGCTTTGCGGGAAATAATTCTTCTGATCACCAGTTCTTCAGATTCATCAAAACCTTTCTCTTTCATGATTTTGGCAAGCCTGCTTCCAGGTGTAATTTGAAACAATGCTTCAAGCTCCGCTGCCTCAGATCCTGTGCGGATTAATTTTGCCGTTGCCTTGCCGCCAAGCAGCAGATTTACCGCGTTTATTATTATAGACTTACCGGCGCCTGTTTCACCGCTTAATATGGTAAGCCCATTTAAGAAATTTATATTAAGCTTATCTATTATAGTAAAATTTTTTATGGAAAGCTCTCGAAGCATATTCTGGATGTTTAATCATTTGATGAACATATGGGGCGAAAGTCCCCTATACGTGAACCCTGTTAATATTTGATATATTAGCAAAAGTATTAGCCGAAGGCAAGGGCATTTCCGTGAGGAAGGGTCTGAAGGCGGAGTGAAGCGAAAGGTGAGCCTCAGGCGAAAGCGACTGAAAGGAGCGGCAACCTGTATGAAACGGGGGCGCATTTCGTCTCAAACAAATGAAAAAAGAAACGCCTAAATTCAACCCCGTTTTGCTGTCCCGAGCAACTGACACTGTTGGACTTTCACCAACTGGATTGCAGCCTTGTCGGCTGCTCCAACGCCCTATAGGCTCCCCCATTCGGCATGGAAATGAAAAATTTTTCTTGACGTATGCACCATTTATGGTACTTTATATTAAATGAGTATCGGAGATATAAGGCTAAGCGTCGTTTTTTTCCGGACAGGATCGATGGCCGAACCTGTTCGCAGATGGCTAAAGTCTTTGCCGGTATCGCTCGCGTTCTTTTCACAGTTGACGGCCATATGATGATCCTTCTACATGGCTTCATTAAGAAGACAAGAAAGATTCCTAAGAAGGAACTCAACACAGCCAGATCCCGACTTAAGCAATATCAGGAGGCTGGATTATGAAGAACAAGTATATCGGAAGTAATTTCGACGAATTTCTGCAAGAGGAAGGGCTTCTCGCAGAAACTGAGGCTGCTGCTATCAAGCGTGTCATTGCATATCAGATTAAGAGAGAAATGGCAGAGCGGCACATCTCTAAGAGCGCACTGGCTCGCATGATGCGTACAAGCCGCTCTTCGCTGGACCGACTTCTTGATCCCGAGAATCCCTCTGTAACTCTCCTTACGTTGGAAAGCGTTGCGTTTGCGTTGGGCAAAAGATTGAAGGTTCAACTCGGCTGATTGCCGCCGATAACGGATTTGACCTGTTGGAGGATTGGTAGGTTATAAAGCAATATAGACCCTGACCCCTCCGTCAAATGGCTTAACTCCGTCATTTGTTGATGGACAGATTGCGGCAATATCCGTGGCAAATGGTCTGATTCTGGTAACACGGAACATTGACGATTTTAAACAGTTTTTAAGACTGAAGATTGAAAACTGGCATAATGCACGAAAAGGGCAGATGCGTCCCCCTCTTTTCGTTTTTTCTGCACTCTGCAAGAGTCAAGGGCAGACCCTTTCTTACCCTAAAGGCTGATAAAGACATGTCTAATGATCAACTCTCTGCTTTTTTTAAAGTGGACTGCCCCCCATAAGCTGCACAGATCAGAGCGGTGCAATTAGAGTACTCTGA
>JACNLL010000080.1 GCA_014381545.1 Candidatus Desulfaltia bathyphila | reverse complement strand
CGGTGGCTGCAATGACGCCATTCATCGGGGTTCGAATTTCATGGCTCATATTGGCTAAAAATGCGCTTTTGGTTATGCTGGCTGTTTCCGCAGCCTTTTTTGCTTCGATTAATTCCTTTTCTACTTGATACCTTTCGCGGATCTCTCCCTCTAATTTTATATGGGATGCTTTTATAGTTCGATTTAGATGCAAAATTTTAACGATAAAGCCTGCCATTATAAAAAAAACGATTGATGTGATTACAAAAATGTACCAGTAGTTTCTAATAAGATCGGAGAGGGTTATTTCGCCTAGATGCTTGTAAGGGCCGACTTTAAGGTCTATTAAACACTCATGCACCGATTGGTAGTTTTTAGGTATTGTCCATCCCGCGCATCTTGCCGCTATGGCCGCAGGTGAGTCTGAGGGCATTTCGATCAGGGCTATTGCGACCTTTTCCGCCAGTTCATCCGGCGTATGTTTGAGCTCTGCAAAAGGCCATGTCGGGTAGGAACGGGTTGAGCGAGGAAATGACGGACACCCCTCAATCTTCTCGCCGTATTCATAAGGCACATAAAAGTCTTGCATATCAATCTTTCCTTCGGCATGCATTCTTATGAATGTATCGGCCCTTACTGTTCCGGCATCGACCTTGCCGTCTCTTACCGCATATAGAACTGCATCGTGTATTCCTCCGAATCTAAGCTCTTTGAAGTCGCGGTGTGGGTCAATCCCTTTCTCTTTCAATTCACGCCATGCCATCCTCCAGCCCCCAAAGGAGGTTTCGCTGACGGCCATAAAGGTTTTGCCTTTTAGGTCTTTTAAATTCCGGATATCGTGTTGATCGGCCTTGCAGAAAATTACCCCCTGATACCTGGTGCATGCTGTTCCAAGGACAAGATTCTTCAACGTGGCGATCCGGTTAATGCCGTACCATTTTTCCATTTCCACATAGAATGATGAGTTAGCCAGAATAAAATCGATTTCACCTTTTTCAACAGAAAAGTAAATTTGTTCGTAATCAAGGGGTATAATAACAAAGGTTTTACCGGGAATCCTGGCTGTAAGATATTTTGCGGTAGGCGACCACTTTTCCAGGCATCGCTCAGATCCTCTTTTGGCAAGAACTCCGATTTTGACCTGATCGTCATTTGCCAGAGCAATGCATGCTGCCGTCAAGGTAAAGAATAAAGCCATAGTCAGGCAGGCTATAGATACTGAGAGCTTTGAAAAATGTTTAATTTTCACAGATCTCACCTCATTGATTTTGTTTGGTCGTTTGGGATAGCAAAGAACTCTATCCTGCCAGCATAGGCAAGGCTACCTCTTTTGCTTTTTGTTCGTCGTAAAGCAGCTCCACCAACTTTATTGCAAACTCCAAAGCAGTGCCCGGCCCCTGACTTGTAATACATTTATCATCCACAACTACCCGGGATTTAACTGCATCGGTATTATCAAGTTCCTTCGCAAAACTCGGATAACAGGTCGCTTTTCTCCGGCCTATTAATCCATGACGCTGAAAAACAACTGCTGGAGAGGCGCAGATAGCCGCATACAATCTTCCTTCGCTCTGCTGGCGTTTTAAGATCAGCTCTAATTCTTTCGAGTCACGCAGGCGCTCCGCACCGGACATGCCGCCCGGCAGAGCAATTAAGTCATACACGATCTCAATGCAGTCAGAAATAAGTTTGTCTGCAACCAGTTTTACTCCATGTGCTGTGGTAACCTGTAATTTGTCCACGGATGCAACTGTCACAGAAGCGCCCGCCCTTCTCAACACATCAATAATACACATGGCTTCAATTTCTTCCGTGCCGTCTGCTATCGGCACAAGAACCTTTTTATGCATAAACTGCTCCTTAAGTTTATTATTGTTTGTGCCACAAAAAACAAAATCATTTTCTTTATTTTCTTAAAATACCAAATTGAACCATTTCTGCAACATCTAAATAGCTTTCATCTTGATTTTACAAAATCATCCTTCTATATTGACATATAGAGAATTTGCAAAAAGTCAATTTTGATGAACTCGTAAAAAGTACCCATTTCGAAGATCAAGGCAAAACCCGCTTGTATAATTATGCGTAATTACTGGATTCCCGCCTTCGCGGAAATGACAAAGGTGTGTGTTTTTGACTTTTTGCATACAGTTGATACCTGTTAGCAAGGAGCCTAAACCAGCACTTACTTTTGCGCTTCAATAAGGAGATAGGGCTATGCATGATGATTTTGGCAAAAATGGTTGTATTGAACGAAGATCTGAACCCAGAAAAATGATAGATAAATATTTCAGGGTTGAACTCTCAAAAGACGGGCTAACTCATTTTTATAATTTTAAGCTACGGGATATATCTTCAAAAGGAATGTGTATTCTGGTTAAAGAGGGCTCTGATGTTCTGAAATCATTAAAGGTCGGGGACATTTTGGATATGAAATACTATACAGAGGAACACTCGAGCCAGCCTCAACAGTTTAAAACAAAGATAAAATATATCACAAAGGATCATCAGGAAAGATTCAAGGGGCATTGCCTTGTCGGTTTGTCTATAATCGAGTAACCACGAACAAAATCAGCATATTTTAATATGAGCTTAAAAAACACAATTATACTTCTTATTACAGCCCTCTTCTTTGCGGCATGCGCGCCAAAACAGCTTCAGCCTGCCAGGCCTGTATATGTTGATCCTGGAGACATCCTCTTTGCACAGGCTGAAGATCTGTTTCAGATAAAATCATATGAAAAAGCCCTGGCTAAGTACACTGAATATCTTTCCAAGTTTTCGAAGGGACGCCTGGCAGATGCAGCTTTGATGAAAACAGGGACTATCTGGTCTAATCTTGGCAATAATGCAAAAGCTCTCAATTGTTATAATCGTTTAATCGCCGATTATCCGAAAAGTCCTTTTGTCCCTGATGCCATGGTCGAAATTGTTGTTACGCTGTACAACGAAGGCAAATACAATGAAGCAATCAAGCAGGCAAACGAGGTAATAGGAAGCAATATTGCCGGGATTAATATTGTCAGAACATATCTTTTTCTTGGCGATGCTCATCTTGCGACAGGCTCCTCGAAAGATGCCGTTAATTTCTATATTTTAGCTCTTAATAAATCAAAGGACCCCGCAAAAGAAACGATAATTGCAAAAATAAATGAAGCCGCCGGGCCGCTTGGCACAGCCGATATCATATCTTTTTTAAATCAGCTGGAAGATAAACCGCCGGCTGGTTATCTTATGTACCGGTTGGGACAAAACAAAGCTGAAAAAGAAAAATATGATGATGCTGAAAAGATATTGTCGCAATTTATCGAAAGGTTCCCTGGGCACAAAAACGCATCGAAAGCTCAAAAACTGATAGAGGAGATTAGAAAAAAGGGGGTATACAGCAAATACACAATAGGATGTTTGCTTCCGCTAAGCGGTACCTACGAAAGTTTCGGCCGCAGAGCATTAAAAGGCATTGAACTCGCTATGAATCAATTTTGCTCCCAGGGCATTCAACCTGCTGTAAAGCTGATTATAAAAGACACGGAGTCCGATACAAATAAGACTGCCGCGGCTGTAAAGGAATTGTTCGAGGATCATGTTGCGGCAATTATCGGCCCAATTTTTACGGCGGAATCTGCCGCCCTGGTAGCGCAAGACAAAAGCATTCCAATCATTACCATAACCCAAAAGAATAATATTGCCGATATTGGAGACTATGTTTTTAGAAATTTCTTCACTCCCATGATGCAGGTTCATACTCTTGTATCTTATGTAATTGAAAAGCTGGGGCTTGGCAGTTTTGCGATCCTTTATCCTGATGATAATTATGGAACAACATTTATGAATCTGTTTTGGGATGAAGTTACAGCTTATGGTGGAAAGGTTGTCGGTGTTGAATCATATAATGTCGAGCATACAGATTTTGCCGATTCCATCAAAAAACTGGTCGGTCTTTATTATGAAGTCCCTGAAGATCTAAAAATAATGGATATATTGATTGAAGATGATGGAGATAATGTGGCCGAAGATGAAGAAGCAGGCAAAGAAGATGATATAAGCAAAGACGAAGAAGAAAACAAAGAGGAACAAGAACCTGAAGCAATTGTCGATTTTGATGCTATCTTCATTCCCGATGCGCCGGAACGGGCAGGATTAATTATACCCCAACTGGCATTTTATGATGTTGAGAATGTGTATCTTTTAGGCACCAATCTGTGGCATTGTGACAGTTTGATTAAGATGGCGCGGCGTTATGTCCAGAACGCAATTATGCCGGATGTTTTTTTTGCGGAAAGCTCTTCAAAACAGGTCGGTGATTTTGTGGCTGTTTTTGAACAAACCTTTAAAGAGAAACCAGAATTTATAGAGGCTGTAGCTTATGACTCGGCAATGATATTGTTCCAGATTGTAAGCAGGCCTGATATTCGATATAGAAGCTCCATCAAAAATGCATTAATGAATCTTAACAATTTTCAGGGCGCAACAGGCCTTACATCATTTAATAATAACGGAGAGATCAAAAAAAGGCTATATCTTCTTCGCATAAAGGGGAAGAAATTTATGGAATTGAATCAAAATTGATGAATATTGCATATACAGCATACAAATTTCTTAGCACATCCCTTTTTCTATTACTTTTCCCGCCTTTCTGGTTTTATTCACGCATAACCGGCAGATATAGCCAAAGCATAAGCCAGCGTATTGGATTATACCCTGATCGGCTTGTGCGGACTATTTCCGGATCGCCGCGAATATGGATACATGCGGTTTCAGTAGGAGAGGTGAGCTCGGCAATAGCCATTATCGAATCACTCAAAGCTTTAATGCCGGATTGTGCTGTTATACTTTCGACCACAACAGAACATGGGCAGGCCTTTGCCAAAAACAAACTGAGCGCCCATGAGCGCCAGCCAATGGCAACCTGTATTTATGCGCCAGTTGATTTTATTTTATCTGCCCGCAAGGCTTTATCTATCCTGAAACCGGACGTCCTAGTATGTCTTGAAACTGAAATATGGCCGAACTGGCTGGTTGAGGCCAACAGGCTGGGCATCAAAACAGCTCTTGTTAACGGCAGAATTTCCGTTAGAACAATTAAGGGGTACTTAAAAATCAGGCCGTTAATGAAGGCGATATTAAACCTTGTTGACGCCTTTAGCATGATAAACAAGGCTGATGCTCATCACATAGAGATGATCGGCGCGCCAGGAGAAAAGATAGAAATAAACGGAAACGCAAAATATGATCTTTTGGTAAACCAGGCCGATGCAAGAATTAAAACAAAAATGGAAAGCATCTATAATATTAAAGGAGACAAACCTGTTTTTGTGGCAGGAAGCACCCGAAGGTCTGAGGAAAAAATCATTCTTGATGTTTATGCCAAAATCATTAAATCCTTTCCTGAAACCATTTTGATTCTTGCGCCAAGGCATGTTGAAAGGGTGCATTACATAAAAGAGCTAATTAAAGAGCAAGGTTTTTCATGTCAGCTAAAAAGCGATCTTGATAAACAAAACTGTTTAAGGACAGCTCCCATAGTTATTGTGGACACGATCGGAGAGCTTCTGAACACATACAGCATTGCCTCAATAGTATTTTGCGGTGGCAGCCTGGTACCGCTTGGAGGACAAAACATACTGGAAGCGGCGGTCTGGGGCAAACCTGTTTTCTATGGCCCTTCAATGGAGGATTTTCTTGATGCCAGGGAACTTCTCGACAAAACAGGCGGCGGCATTCAGGTAAAGGATGGTCAGGAATTAACTGAAAAAGCGATATACTATCTTGCCAATCCACACGAAGCGGTTGCTATCGGCAAATTAGCGGCTCAAGCCGTGATATCGCATAAAGGAGCCGCCGGCAAGCACGCAGATGTAATATATCGGCTGCTCAATTAAACCTGTTAATTATTGAGCCCTGCCCTGTTGCTTCAAGAACGCTGAGCCAAAGCTTTCCGTGCGGATCAACCTGTTTTCGCTTTCCTGCCGACAGGCTGATGGGGATATGCACAAAATGGTCGTTCCAGTGGCCAATAAGCATATTTGTCCTGCCGGTCATGGCTGCATGGACAGCATCACGTCCTAAAAAACTACAAAACACATGATCGTTGGAATTGGCCGGCAGACTCCTGATTATGTAGCTGGGATCGATATATTTAAGGGTTATGGAAATATTTTTTTCTTTGAAATAGGTTGTAATTGCATCCTTTAGAAACAGACCGATATCATGCAGCCTGATATTCCCTGATTCATCGTACATCTTTTTTTTGTTTTTACTCGTTTTGAACAGGTTCTGGCCTGCCCCTTCCGCCACGACTATTACCGCATGGCTTCTGCTTTTAATGCGTTTTTCAAGAGTTGCAAGAAAGCCGCCCGGCCCTTTAAGATCAATATCGACCTCCGGTATTAGAACAAAATTTACATCCTGCTGTGCCAATGCGGCTGTTGCCGCAATAAAGCCGGAATGCCTGCCCATCAGTTTTATAAGACCGATTCCGTTGGGATATCCCTGCGCTTCATTATGCGCAGCCCTGATCGCCTGGGTAGCAACGTCAACCGCTGTATCAAAACCAAAAGACCTTGACACCATATAAATATCATTATCAATGGTCTTTGGTATTCCTATAATGCTGATTTTAAGGCCTCTTTTTTTTAAGACATCGTTTATTTTTGATGCAGCCAGCAGTGTTCCATCGCCGCCGATCATAAAAAGCACTCCGATATTCATCCTTTCCATACAATCGACAATTTCATTAATATCCTGGGGACCTCTGGAAGATCCAAGAAATGACCCGCCCTTTCTAATAATTTTCTCAACCGTGTCAGGTGTAAAGGCTAAGATATCATGGCCATATTTTGGAATAAAGCCTTGCAGTCCATACTGAATACCGTAAATGTTTTGGACTCCGTATGCATAATAAAGTTCCAGAATAATTGATCGAATTATTCCGTTAAGACCGGGACAAAGTCCGCCGCAAGCTACAAGTGCGCACCGTAATTTACTCGGATCAAAGTATATTTTTTTTCTGGGGCCGGCCAGTTCAAAAGCGGGAAGCTTTTTGCCGTCCTTAATCATCTTTGTGACATTAGATAAATTTACGTCGATTAATACCCTGTCGTTGTCGGAAATAAAGTTCCGGTTGTATGAGCCTCTGTCTGTTTGCTGGATCGGAGAGGCTATTTTTGACTTTCCCAGAATCGGTATTTTTGTGTCAATATTATTATAGTTCATAATCTTCCCTTTACCTTCCATTAAACTTAAATTCACCTTTGCCCAATATATCATGAAGATGCAAAATCCCCTGAACCTTGCCGGAAGAATCTGTTATCGGAAGGACTGTAATCTGGTGCAGTTCCATTATATTCAAAGCATCATAGGCCGGAGAATCAGGAGTTATAGTTCGTGGATTTTTTGTCATGACATCTTCGACCTTCAATTCATAAATAGGCTCTTTCTTAACAATACAACGCCTTATGTCGCCATCGGTTATTATGCCGGCAAGCGTGAAGTCTGATTTTAAAACAAAAGTAACTCCCAATTCAAGACGATCAATTTTGTTAATAGCATCCTCCATGGATGATCCAGAAAAAACATAAGGTATGGCTTCGCCTGTTAGCATAATATCTTTAACTTTGCCAGCCAGGCGCCGGCCTAACATGCCGCCGGGATGAACCTTTTTAAAATCGCTTGAGTTGAAATGCTTTTTATTAATTAATACCACGGCAAGGGCGTCTCCCATGGCGAGTAGAGCGGTTGTGCTTGCGGTAGGGGCGAGGCCTAAAGGGCATGCCTCCCTTTCCACGCCAACATCGATCACAATATCGCTTTGTTTTGCCAGCAGGGAATTTTTATCACCTGTAAAGGCTATAACTCTGCACCCTATCTTGCGGATACTTGGTATCAGCATGTTAAGCTCATCGGTTTTGCCGCTGCTGGAAAGGGCAAGAAACACATCGTCACGACCCACAATGCCCAGGTCTCCATGCATGGCTTCAACAGGATGCAAAAATACAGATCTTGTTCCTGTGCTGTTTAAGGTCGCTACTATCTTTCGTCCTACTATTCCGGACTTTCCGATACCAGCAACCACTAAGCGTCCGCTGGAATTACATATAATCTCCACCATTTTGGAGAAATTATCATCAATACGCTTTGTTAATTTAAGTATCCCTTCTGCCTCTATTTTGAGTACATCAATGGCTTCCTGTATAATCATCTGCGATCTGTTTCCTTGTTTTATTTATATAATTGACGATCTCGTAAAAAGCCAAAAACACCCGCCCTTGTCATTCCCGCGAAAGCCGGGCACGTAGTGAAGCGTTAGCGCTATCCAGTCTTTTCAAGTAGTTGCAGATCATCTGGACTCCGGTTTTCACCGGAGTGACGACTTTTTACGAGTTCATCAATATTTATATCAGTATCAGTTAGATTGCAATGAATAGGTAATTTTATATAATTTGTCAATTATTCGATTTGCAGGGTATTAATCCGGGACTGGTCAACATTTATATCTTCAATGCGGTTCGAAGAAATAACGCTTTCAATTAAGGCATGCTCGCGAAGAATCTTGAGTTTTTGAGGCGATTGATGTGTGAATAATTCCTGCTTGCCCTGCGCCTTACTCAAATCGGCCAGATACCAACTGGCACATATAACACGCCACTATCAGCTAATCCTCTGCTCGAACGGGTTACTTATTTTTGAAGAACCCTGTAGCAAGCTACAGGGAATCTTCGACCGTAAGGAAGTTGGCCGTTTTTAGATTCGCTCGCTAACCCCGCAGCAAGCTACGGGGAATACGCTCGCTATTGCGGTTCAATGGATGTCCCTGTGGGTTTCCTTCTTGACGATATAAACTTATAAACTGAGCTACGTCCCCTAATCCGCTGAGCTACGTCCCCTAATCCGCTGAGCTACGTCCCCTAATCCGCCCCGACTATTTTATATACCCTGTCCCCTTTTCTTACCCTTTCAGCTACCTTTAAGCCAACACTGTCGCCTTTCTTTGCCTCTATTACAGATTTGTGCTCTATCTGCATAGAATCTACTGTGGACTCATAATTTGTCGTTTTCCCTAAAAAATGGAGATTATCCCCCTCTGAAATTGTTCCGTCCGTTATCTCGACGGCAGCGACCAATATTTTGCTAAAGTAGTTGGAAACAAAACCGATTTCTTTCTCTTTCATAGCTAAACCCTCGCTGTTTAAGGTTTGAAAATTAATATTGTTATGCCTTCTTTTATTTTGTAAATCTTTTGTCAGACTTTAGTTTTTTTATTTCAGACCTGTGGTTAGTAAGCCAACCTATTTTACAATTTTCAGGGGCATCCATTTCTGGAACATATGGTTTGATATCTATCAATGGAGTCCCATCTATAATATCCACATTCTCAATTTCGATTATATTTTCTTTAATTTTAACGAGTTTAACGATAGAAAGACCTATTGGATTAGGCCTTCTCGGAGCCCGAGTTGAGAACAAACCTCGATGTGTATTATCTAAAAATGGAATTACCTTTAAGTTATAATCATGTGAAAGGTGAAAATGATAAATTAAATAAATATGCGAAAAGCCATTAACGTCCTGTAACCCTTCAATATACTCAGGAAGTAATTCTACTGAACCATATACACCATCAGCGGCAGCAGGCTGAATAGGCATATCTTCCGGCTTCTTAAAGGGGGAATGTATGATACCGATTGGTTTGAAGTTAATGGTTTTCATAACTGGGCTGATGCATGTTGAAGGCTTGCCAGCTTTATTGCCTTCAGTGAGTCTACTCTTTACTTTTTGTCTTGTATAGATCCCACCGTAATTGCAGTTGAATGCATGTTTTCATGGTACTGGGTATCAGATTTCTGTAAAGATAACAATATAACTTTTGTTCTCGGCCATGCATTGTATATGAAAGCAATACATGGCGGCAAACCAGATAGCCATACTGCATAAGAAACCCTCAATATGTGTTTGTAGCAGATATATTACTTAATTTAGAATTTAAGTCAGGACGTTTACTTATTAAAAAATACATAGGGAAAAGCTTAGCTTTATCTCATTAACTTTTTATTGCCTGTTGACACGGAAAGGCTCATATTGGCTAGGCGTCTACTATAGTATGATTTGATATTTCTTGTTAATTTTATTGATTACGTCCTCTATTTCTGCGTATTTGGATTTATGTATAACGCCATATACATCTTTAATCTCAATCTCATGCCCACCGCCTAACACTTCGTAATTGTAAATGGAATATACCAACTTCTTTAGCTGTTCAAATTCATTATCACCAGAAGCGAGGCTCTTCATGAAATAATCGGATACCTTTTGACGAGGTTCCTCAGAGAGCGGATAACGTGACCAAAGAACATAATCAATGGCCTCTTCGTGTGATTTTGATGCTGATCTTGCCTTGAGATAGCTTTTAACATTTGTTCTTATTAAATCTCTCTCGGCGTAGGTAGGACTAATGATGTTATATAGGAAATATATAATCGCAGAGATTATCAGAATGCCTATTATCCACCATAACATTGAAGCACCCACAAGATATATTTATGAAATTATTATATAAGCGCCTAACGAATTAATCAGCGGCCCTTTGGTTCCGCTGAATTTAGTGGTTGAACGAAGCCGCTACGCGGCAGGAAAATAATCAAAAATAGTGTATAACTCCTA
>JACNLL010000079.1 GCA_014381545.1 Candidatus Desulfaltia bathyphila | reverse complement strand
AACAAACAAAAAAAGGATACATGATGCTTGTAAAAGAAATACTTAATTCAACTAGACCGGCTTTGAGCTTTGAATTCTTTCCCCCTAAAACAGAAGCTGGATTTGATAAAATTTTTCAGGCTGTTTCAGATCTAATGCAGCTCAAACCTTCTTATGCAAGCGTTACTTACGGAGCGGGCGGATCAACGCGGGATTATACAGCCAACCTGGTTGTGCGAATTCAGAAAGAGACCGGTTTAACCGTGGTTTCTCATCTCACATGTGTGGGTTCGACAAGAGATGAGATAATGTCGATTCTTGAGAAAAGCGCTGAAAGCGGCATTGAAAACATCCTTGCGTTACGAGGAGATCCTCCAAAGGGTGAGACTGTCTGGAAACGTCCTGAAAATGGTTTTGATTATGCCGCAGATCTTGTATCGTTTATAAATAAGAATTATCCGCACATTTGTATTGGTGTCGCCGGTTTTCCGGAAGGCCATCCATTAACTCCGAACAGGCTCAAGGAGATGGAATATCTTAAGGCAAAAGTCGATGCCGGAGCCGACTATATAGTTACCCAGCTGTTTTTTGATAATCGAGATTTCTATGATTTTTGTGAGCGATGTGAATTAGCCGGCATCCATGTCCCTGTTATTGCGGGTGTTATGCCCATTACAACCCGCAAAGGAATGATTCGTATGGCACAACTGGCCGAAGGCACCCGTTTTCCTGCCGGCCTTTTAAGATCTGTTGCACGGGCCGAAAATGATGAATATTTTGAAGAGATATGCGTTCGCTGGGCGGCAGAGCAACTGCGTAATCTTGTATACAATAATGTTCGTGGCATTCACCTGTATACCCTTAACAGTTCCCGGGCAATTTTTAAAATTTTTAAATTACTCGGTGTCAGAGATGCTACGCAGTTTTGAGAATCTGCGTGCGACATGCAGGCAGGCCCAGACCCCTTATGATCCTTCCTTTACGATAATCGATACCTCAAATATGTAAATCTTTTTTGGGTTTTGTTGTTACTTACCCCGATAGCCAGAGCTTTACCTGTGCCAACCATTACAACCAGTTTTACACCCCTGGTTACCGCGGTATAAATAAGATTGCGCTGCAAGAGGATATAATGCTGTGTCAGGATCGGAATTACTACAGCCGGATATTCGGAGCCCTGTGACTTATGAACAGAAATAGCATAAGCTAAAATAATTTCATCAAGATCTGTAAAACTGTATGTCATCTTGTGGCCGTCAAAGGATATAATTACTTCCCTGTCTATAGTGGAGATACTGATTACTCTGCCGATATCCCCGTTGAAAACATCCTTTTCATAGTTGTTTTTAATCTGCATTACCTTGTCGTTAACTTTAAAGTCCCTGTTGCCGCATATTACCGTATCTTTGCCCGGATTAAGAGCTGTTTGCAATTTTGCGTTGAGATTTTCGGCTCCTATAACGCCTTTATGCATAGGTGTTAAAACCTGAATATCTTCAATTGGATTAAAGCCGAACCGGCTGGGGATACGTTCCTTGACAAGTTCGACAATAGTCTCAAGGACATTTTCAGGGTCTTCCTGCTGGATGAAATAAAAATCTTTCCTTGATCCGGATGAATCTTGCGCCTTGATATCTGGAATAATTCCTTTATTGATCTTGTGAGCATTAATGATAATCCGGCTTTCCCTTGCCTGGCGGAAAATTTCGCTGAGTTCTATCACCGGAATTAAGTTGGATTTAATAATATCGCTTAGAACATTTCCTGGTCCTACGGAAGGAAGCTGGTTAACATCGCCGACAAGGATAAAGGTTGCGCCTGTGGGAATGGCCTTTAAAAGATGGTGCATCAAAATTGTGTCTATCATCGAGGCTTCATCAACAATCAGCAGGTTGCAATTTAACGGATTTTTTTCGTTTTTTTGAAATCCTCCTTTCTGAACGCTGAACTTAAGCAGCCTGTGAATAGTAGATGCGCTATGACCCGTGGTTTCGCTCATCCGTTTTGCAGCCCTGCCCGTAGGGGCGGCTAACATTATTTTAGTTTTAAGCCTGGAAAAGATCTTTATTATGGCGTTGATGATTGTTGTTTTGCCTGTGCCTGGCCCGCCTGTAATAACAATTACCTTGTTTTCAAGAGAGGATCTTATTGCCTCTGCCTGGTTTTTTGCCAGAGTTACATTGATTTGCCCTTGCACCCACTCTAAGGCTTTATCTGTCTTGATATTGCGGATTGATTTAGGCGAACATACAAGCTTTTTTAGCAAAAAAGCGATTCTGGTTTCGCAAAAGTGAAACTTAGCGAGGTAAACAGCTTTATTGTGTGTCTTGGATTCTTCAACAGAGTCGTCAATGTTTTCAATAATTATTTTTCCTTCAGCTGCCGCAGCGTCAATAGCTCTTACAACGATTTCCCTGTTGACCTGAAGTATTTTAACGCATTCAATTATAAGCGGTTCATAAGGGTAAAAGACATGCCCTTTGTCTGCAAGATGGTTTAGCACATAAAGAATGCCGGCTTTGACCCTTAATTCAGAATCTTTGGGAAATCCAAGTTTTTTCGCGATGCTGTCGGCAGTAGCAAAACCGATGCCTGAAATATCGGTTGCAAGGCAGTATGGGTTTTCCTGCACAACCTCTATTGATCTGTTCCCGTATTGTTTGAAAATTTTTACGCTGTAGCCCGTACTGACCTCGTAAGTCTTCAGAAAAAGCATCACATCCCGGATATCTTTATGCTCATCCCAGGCTGTTTTGATCATGGCAATGCGTTTTTCCCCGATACCATCTATATCGGCCAGTTTTTCAATTTTATTTTCAATAATATCCAGAGTTTTTATGCCGAACTTTTTTACAATACGGCCGGCCATGACCGGCCCGAGACCTTTAATGAGACCTGAGCCTAAATAGTTTTTAATCCCACAAACGGTTGCAGGAACAGCCGTCTTATAATCAATTACCTTGAACTGCCTGCCGTATTTTGGATGATTTGCCCACTCGCCTTTCATTTTGAGGATTACACCCGGAACAGGAGACATCAGGTTTCCGACCACGGTTACCGGATCACGCTGTCCATCCACCGTTACCCTTGCAATGGTGAAACCGCTTTCCTTATCCGAATATGTAATTTTTTCAATCTGGCCCTGAAGATCTGTAAGCATCGGCATTTTATTATTCTTTTATTTTACCGAGTTTAATCGCACAAAACTCTCCGCACATGGTGCAACCCTCATCGCTTGCGCTTTCACTTTTTTCCAGAAAAGCCTCGGTTTTTTCCGGATCAATGGATAGCTTTATCTGTTCTACCCAGTTAAATTCATCTCTATACTTTGCCATTAGCAGATCTTTTTCAAGCGCTCCGTGAACCCCCTTGGCAATATCTGCAATATGAGCGGCAATCCTGGATGCTATGATACCCTCCTTTACATCATCTATAGTTGGGAGTCTCAAGTGTTCTGCCGGAGTGACATAGCAAAGGAAGTCTGCGCCGGCTGATCCGGCGATGGCTCCTCCGATAGCCGCAGTTATATGATCATAACCAGGGGCTATATCTGTCGGAAGCGGGCCAAGCACATAGAATGGCGCTCCATGGCAAAGACTTTTTTCCAGCTCAATATTTGTCTGAATCTCTTTGATGGGAACATGGCCGGGTCCTTCTATCATTACCTGAACACCGTAGTCCTTTGCCCTTTTTGTGAGCTCGCCCAGCAGAATAAGTTCTTCCATCTGTCCCCTGTCGGTTGCATCAGCAATACAGCCTGGCCTCAGTCCGTCGCCAAGGCTGAGAACCATGTCATAAGCTTTAGCTATTTCAAGCAATCTATCGTATTGCTCATAAAGCGGGTTTTCCTTTTTATTATATTCCATCCATTTTGATAAAAAGGTTCCTCCTCTGCTGACAATACCGAGACGACGGCCTTCGTCTTTTAGGCAGCCGACGCTTCTTTTTGTCACACCGCAATGGACGGTAATAAAATCCACGCCATCTTTGCCGTGTTCTTCTATGACATCAAACATGTCATCTGCGCTCATCTCTACAATAGCTTTTTTGGAATTCAGCATATTCGCAGCAGCCTGATATATCGGAACAGTTCCGATTATCAGTGATGACTGACTGATAATCGCTTTTCTTATTGCTCTGATATCGCCGCCGGTAGAAAGATCCATGATTGTATCAGCTTTGGCGGCAACACATACTTTTACTTTCTTGAGCTCTAAATCAAGATCGCTTCGATCCTTTGACGTCCCGATATTGGCATTAACCTTTGTTTTCAGGCCCCTGCCGATAGCGAGAGGTAGAACAGATGTATGCTTTTTATTTCTTACCACTACAATGTTGCCGTCCTCAATACCCTTGCGGATAAATTCCGGCTCCACTCCCTCCTGGCCGGCACATATCTCCATTTCCTCTGAAATTCTATTTTTACGCGCTGTTTCTAATTGTGTCATATTTTATAACCCTCTTAATTATTATCTATTCTAATCTTCTGCAATAATAAGTTCCGCCACCTTTCTTCCGGAAAGAAGCATTCCGCCGAAGATGGGCCCCATTCTTGGTCCGCCAAAAGCAGCATTAGCGGACATTCCGGCTACAAAAACTCCGGGACAGATCTTTTTGGTATTTTTAAGCGTAAGCCTTTCCGCCTTGTCAGCCCAGAGAGAACGTTCCCCCATTACCTTTCCTGTTTCCGTGTTCAACTTCATATCCGCTTTCCGTTCAATCACACGAAGCACCTCATTGGCATGTCCGGTTGTATCAACAACATTCCCTGCTTTGATAGTAAGAGGATCCACATGAAGACCGCCTGTTTCAACCGGCGACCAGGTAATAACGAGACCAACGACACGATTCTCGCGGATCATGACATCTTCAACGCTCATGCAATTAAAAACCTTTGCTCCGGCCTTGGTCGCATATGAAGCGATGGTTGTGATCGATTCAACGGCATCTGCCGTATAATAGCCCGGCTGATACTCTTCGGTTCTTATATTAAATATATCGAGTATCTCTTTGCCCTCTTTTTGCACAACTATCTCATTGAACATCATTCCGCCGCCCCACATTCCGCCGCCTACGCTTAATTTGCGTTCAAATATCGCCACTTTTTTGCCGGCCTTTGCAAGAAAGTATGCAGCTACCAGGCCTGAAGGGCCTGCGCCCACTATGGCCGTGTCAACCTCAGTATATTCCAGAAATTTTTGCGAAAAGCGTTCAATTATTGCTTTGGTTATTGTAACTTCGTTTAACGCCATAATATTTTTGCCTCCTGTTTGATTATTTTAGGTTTTTCGATATTGTCAGTACCTTTTCTGCAACCTCGTCAGGGTGTTTTCCAAAAACCCTTATCATCGGCTCCTTTCCCATATCACCCCGGTCAAAGATGATATCAGGAATTGTATCCCGCCTTGAAAATACGGAATCGGTCCCCCATTTAAGAGAAGAACCTTCTTTAGCCTTTATATCTTCAGGTTCATCTGCCCGGTCAAAATGATCGATCACGTAGCCCAAGTTCCGGCATATGCTGATTATATCTTCGGAAAACCTGATATTCATTGCGCAGCGAAAGTCGCTGTTATACTTCATCGCCGTCAGGATCATCCCTGCAATATGTCGTGATGCGCCAAAGGCAGGGTCTCTGATAGTATAGACATCTTCCCCGATTTTGACAATTCTTCCTGGAATGGCGGCTACATCATCTTCCGTCCACGCGTATGGCAGGGCATAACCGAAGTTTGATTGCACCTCAGGGATGATGTTTCCACATTTTTCAGCCTTTATTTTTTCAACAGCTTTTTTAAGATCTGTGATGCATGTATAGCGTTGGCTTTCCCGCAAAATTGGGGCAAAATGGTTTGTCGGGCCATGTCCTCCGCCAATATTGAGGGAAAATCTTAAGGCCTCTGTAATATATTCCTTGGCTGCTTTTACTGCTTCAAAAACAGATTTTTTGTTAGCAAGCATGGTGGCAATTGCCGCTGAATATGTGCAGCCTGTGCCGTGAGTATCTTTGGTATCTATTCTTTCTGAAATAAACTCATGAAACTTTTTGCCGTCATAGAGGATATCGATTGCATCTCCGCTAAGGTGGCCGCCCTTGACAACAACATTTTTTGCTCCCAAACCGTGTATAATCTTTGCCGATTTTTTCATATCATCGACAGAAGATATTTTGATTTTTGACAGAACCTCGGCTTCAGGAATGTTAGGAGTAATAACAAACGCTAACGGCAAAAGTTCTTCCATCAAGGATTGTTTGGCCTCATTTTCTATCAGAGGCGCTCCTCCCTTGGCTACCATAACCGGATCTACAACGAGGATATCTATTTTGTATTCTCTTATCTTTTCAGCTATTTTTTTAATTATTCGTGAGTTGGCAAGCATTCCGGTCTTGGCTGCATCGATTCCTATGTCGGTTGCTACGGAATCAAACTGTTTTTTTACAAAATTTTCCGGGACCTCGTAAATTCCTTGGACACCAAGGGTATTTTGAGCGGTTAAAGCAGTTATCACACTCATCCCAAAACCGCCAAGAACGGTAATTGTCTTTAAATCAGCCTGAATTCCGGCTCCACCTCCGGAATCAGAGCCGGCTATGGTTAAAATTCTTTTAACACCCATGACTTATCTCCTTGAGGCAATCCTGTAAATTAAAAAAGGCCTATACCTTCCTTGTCGGAGATATGGCCCTTTGAAAATAAAAGTGTAACAAAATTTTAGTTACCGCTCCCTACGCTGGTATGATCCAGATCAGGTCCAAAGGGTATTTTCTCAGCCAAATTAGGCACCCCCGCATATAGATATTACTTATATATAGATATGTTCATATAATCAAGCATAATATAAAACAAAAATATTTTACCACGAAGCCCTCGAAGAATATACTTTTAAAAACTAATTCTCCTCCCGCACTCCTTGATAATATGAGACCTTTGCAAAACGCCCGCAAAATATCTAAGATTTTTCTGTCAGATAAGTACTTATACAAATCAGTTTTCATAGTCATTTTATAATAACAACCTGATTAAATAGCAATTATTTATTAAGTTAAATATATAATAATTGTTATTCTAAAAAATAGTGAATATTTACAGACTAATTGTTCGCTGTAAGAAAAATAAAGCATTGACATTTGTAACCTGGAAGGTTACAATCATAATTCATGATAAAGACATTCAAGCACAAGGGTTTGGAAGAATTTTTCTATACTGGCAGTAAAAAAGGAATTAGACCAGAACATGCTAACAGGCTTGAAAAAATTCTGGACAGGCTGAATGCCGCAAGTGAAATAAAAGATATGAATTATCCAGGTTCCTTTTTACACCAATTACATGGTAACAAAAAAGGTCAATATGCTGTCAGTGTGTCAGGCAATTGGAGAGTATTTTTTAAATTTATTAACGGTGATGCCTTCATCGTTGATTATGATGATTATCATTAAGAGGTGAAACAATGAGAAAGATGAAAAGGCAACCTACACATCCTGGAAAAATTATAAAAGAGGATTATTTGGAGCCATTATCCATTACAATCAAAGATATGTCTGAATCCCTTGGTGTTTCCAGAAAAACATTATCAAAAATTATTAATGAAAGAGGCTCAATTACTCCTGACATGGCGTTGCGTCTATCCCGTGCTTTTGATACTACACCTATCTTTTGGTTAAATTTACAGAAAAATTATGATTTATGGTCTGCTGAAGTTGCTTCAAAAGAATGGCAAAATGTACAACCCATACCATCTCATTTACTTCATTTCCATGCATAAAATAACAGAAAAACAGCGACAAATCATTGAAGATTTGATCCCATAGTCCCTGCATTCCACCTCAGGCAGACAACGAATGTTCTGCCTGACGGCAGTGCTTCGCAGCGACCGTAAAGAAGTTTGCTGTTTTTGGATTGGTCTCAATATGAAACCTTTGCAAAACGCCCGTAAAATATATAAGATTTTTCCGTCAGATAAGTACTTATACAAATCAGTTTTCATAGTCATTTTATAATAACAACTTGATTAAATATCAATTATTTATTAAGTTAAATATGCAATAATTGTTATTCTAAAAAATAGTAAATATTCACAGAAAAATAGTGAATATTCACAGACTAATTGTTGGCCGTACAACAAATATGATGAATGAACAGATAATTCGAGAGCGTCTAGTTGAGCATGGCACCAAACTATTCAAATCTCCAAGAGAGTTCATCCGTTTTACCAAGGATAATGATGCGGATAGACTGCTAAACAATTTAGAAGAGTATCCCCACGCATTTATTCTCGCTTGTGTGATGGACCGACAGATCAAAGCAGAACGGGCATGGCTTATTCCATATTGTTTCCAAGAGAAACTTGGTGATTTCTCGATAGAGAGACTACTCACCCAGTCACAAGAAGACATCCACAAACTGATGGCTGAACCTGAGCCACTTCACCGATTCGTCGACAAGATGGCGGGCTTCTTCTTTTTAGCCGTCCAGAGAATTGGCAGCAACTACGGAGGAAATGCTTCTCTAATCTGGAAGGACACCCCATCAAGTGCCTCTGTCGTTTACCGGTTTCTTGAATTTGATGGTGTCGGTCCGAAAATTGCGAGCATGGCGGCAAACATTCTTGCCAGGGAATTTAAGATTCCATTCGCTGACTACTTCTCAATTGATATTTCTGCCGATATACATGTTCGGCGTGTCTTTGGTCGATTAGGACTCACATCATTGGACGCAACTGTGGAACAGTTAATTTTCCGAGCGCGGGGATTACATCCGGAGTTTCCGGGTTTGATGGATTACCCTACGTGGGAAATCGGTAGGAACTGGTGTAAGCCTCGGAAACCGTATTGCAGCGGTTGCTACATGAATGATATGTGCCCGAATGCAATATATGAAAGAAAAAGCGGCGGCCAACAAGATAAGGATTAGAGCTGAGCCGAAGGCTCGGTTCTAATCCATGGTTCAACCAAAGGCTGAACTAGGACTGGGAACTCGCTGGCACTCATTACCAGCCTGTTAGCCAACCGAAGACAATCAAAATGGAAGAAATTCAAAACATTCTTGATGAATACAAAAGTATTGATATTAGCAAAGAGATTTCCACACTTGGTCGTATGAAGGACTTTTCAACAAAGTTTTATGGAGATGTTGCTAATATTTACGATGCAATAACAAGAATTAAAAATATTGAAAGGAATCCTACTGGATATAATTTCAACGATGCCGCTATACTGGGACTTTTAATAAGAATCTGGAAAATATTTAAAGAAGTTGTTTATTATTATAAGGAAGACAAGGGAGAGATTATTGCTCATTTAGACAGGCTAATTTTAGAGTCAGCTGTTATTGCACATTACTTATTAATAAATGATGAAGATGTTACTGTAGATTATAGAAAATGTTCTTATAAAGATCGTTTGAATATTATTGTTGATTCCAACAGATCTCCAGAATTTTTTAAAACTCCTGCGGGTATACGTTTAAAAAGTTCAATTTTAAACAAAATGAATGCAGAAGGTTGGTCAGTTGACTCTTTTGAGGAACAAAAAAGGAATAGATGGAAACTTTCCGGTAAGAATTTTTATGAAATATTTAGAGAAATTGTTCCACAGAATCTTTATAAATATTTATATGGTATTCCATCGGAAGCCATACATGGATCATGGAATGAATCAATGGATTTCCATTTGCAACGTAATCAAGATGGAACATTTTCTCCTTATCCTCACTATCAACCAGTTGATATGAGGTTTATTACACCTTTGCTTCGAATTACAAATGAACCATATTTATTATGGCTGAAGAGAATTGATGCAGATTTAGAATATTTTGAGAAAATATTTCAATGGATTAGTTCTGTTAATTATAAGTTATTCGATTCGTTTGAAAAAGTATATGCAGAAGAAATTAACGAAAATTAATAAAATCAAAAGGGCAAGGTAAAAGCCACTGCCTAACCAGTCATTGAGCTGATTGCTTAAAACGCGGGGCCTTTTAAGTCCCCTCACTTCGTTCGGCAACAGCTCAACTTAATGTTGGGCGGCAAAGCTACCCGTGAGCGGCAGCCAGCCGAAGAGGATAAAAAATGTTAATACTGTTAGAATCTGAGAGAGATATCTCAAAAGCTCAGCAGAAACTTGAGCGGAGTATCCGCCGTGATTTTCCTAAAAGGGCTACCAAGGATATTGGCTATCCCGGCGGAACGAACTACGGTGCTAGAGTGTTTACGAATGGTCATTTCTGGTTTTGGTCTGGCGATGCAAACAAAAAAAATGAATCAAGTCCACGCCGCCTGAACTGGTTTGGTCTTTTTCACGAAGGTGGGGGGCTAAATATATCGGTTGAGGTTAACGTACCCTACAAGGGTCGCAATGGTAAAGTTGCCGGATTCTTTGCTCGGGACAATGAAACCGGTTCAATTTATCTTATGCACTCAGGTGGAGTCAAAGGTGGCAAGAAAGGAGTAGGGAAATATGCCTTTCTGGCTTGGAGCGGAGAGCGTTTAGTTCGGGTGGCAGATTCAAATGGTGGGGTTCGCGACGCAATAGTGGTAATGCCAATTGAAGGAAAGTCCGCTATCCGTTCAGCTATCAGGTATGTCGATACCATTGCTCGTTTCAAGCAAGCGGTTAGGGATGGAGAAACTGACACCCCTGAATTCAAGAGTAAACAAAAAGAGCTAGAAGATTTTTTCTCAGAGCCCAGGGGTAGGAGGAAGGGAAAGATATCTGGACAGTTTGACTATTTATCGCGTCACGGAGATGTTGTGGACGCTTTGTACTTATGGCGAAAGTCCAAGTCAAGAGATAGAGGGGGGCGTTTAGTAAAAAGCGTCCTTATTGATCTGGGGGTTTCCAAAAAGATCGAACTAACGGAGGTGTACGAAGTAAAAACGGCTGCGGACAGAAGCAATGTCTATACAGCTATTGGTCAGTTAATGACACATGGAATTTCTAAAAAATGCAGGCGAATAATGGTGCTACCCCACAAAGAACCTATTGCGCCGGACTTAAAAGAGGCGTTGGATCGCTTGGGTATAGAACTCATGCACTTTAAACTCACTGATGACGAGGCAATCATCGTATGAAGCCCAACGAATAAGGATAGATCCGTGAGAGCGAAGCGAACCACGATCTTATCCGGTTGT
>JACNLL010000066.1 GCA_014381545.1 Candidatus Desulfaltia bathyphila | reverse complement strand
TTACTAATAAGGCTGTTTTTGTTTAGATATAAATCGTTTTCCGAAATGAACATATCATCACAAATGGCTATTTGTCGGGTCTTCACATAAACTAAAATCTTCGTGTGAAAGCAAATCATGTCTATAAACTTATTGCCGCATTAGTAAAGGGAATATTAGCGAAGAGCACGTTGCGGAAAAACCGCACGGCGGGTTCTGTGAGGGATGTCATTTCCTCACAAATAAAGTGTAAACATTTTAGGAGGAAATAGATGTCCACTCGACAAAATTATTTACTAATATTTGCTTCTTTATTTTTCTTATCGACTTCAACCGGGTGCAGCGGGCTGCCCAGAACAACTACTTTTTCCTTAAAGGAAGATCTTGGCTATCAGCTAAGAGCTGTTAATCTGATTCTTGATAAATCTCCGGAACTTGAAACAGTAACGCCAGAAGTTATTAAAAGGATTGAAGCTCTTTTCAAAAAAGGACTGGCGGAAAATAATATTATTCTTCAGGTTGAATCGATTACGTCGCTGAAGGTTAATTTAAAACAATACGATGACGGAGATGTTGCCAAAAGAGAATTAACCGGCTTCCTTTTAGGTATTTCTATCGGCGAATTGGCAAAAATTGAAGCTGAAGTCACAGTTATTTCCGGAGAAGAAGGAAAAATAATCAAAAAGGCAACCGTTCTTGTGACATCAAGCCGGAGCGGTTTTAACTTCCTTTATGGCTACGGCGGAGCTGAAAAGTTGGAAAAACCTTTTACTGAAGAAGTAATAAATATCTTGGAAAAGCCATAGTAGAATGTACAGCGGGACGCCCATGATTTTATGCGTTTCATATTATGTTAAATTGTGACATGTGATTATTTATGCCGAGAAAAGCAAGAATTGATGCTGCTATTGCGGTTCACACCCCTAATTTTCCTGACCATAGCGTTTCAAGGAAGACTTGCCATGGCAAAACCTCGATGGAGGAATCAAGTTTTCTTGACTGTTTTTCCAGGGAAACGATAACCGCCCGCTTAACTGTATGCTCTTCAAGCAGCGCCCGTAAACCTCTGGTATGTGTGCTGTGTACTCTACGTGATCCCTTAACTTCAATTGCCACATTCATGTCGCCAAGGATGAAATCCACCTCAAACCCTGTGCTGGTCCTCCAGTATCGAATATCAAGCTCTGGATTTCTGTAAGCTTGATATGCCTTGAGTTCCATAAGAATATAATGTTCGAATGAATTACCAAATTCAGGCGTACCGATTTTTGGTGATCGGCGAGCCAGATAATTGGCTACACCCACATCAAAGAGATAAAATTTTTCAGTTTCTATGAGACGCCGGTTCTTTACCTTCCGCCACGGCTGGATTCTAAAACCAAGCAATGTATCCTCTAATATCTGGAAGTAGTTTCTTACGACTTTGGCGCTGACACCGGTTTCTCTTCCTACATTGGTATAATTTAGTAATTCACCGGAAGTCAGTGCGGCAACACGGAGAAATTCGGCAAATGCGGGGATATTTTGTATGACAGCCTCGGCTGCGATTTCTTCCTTTAGATAGTCGGCCACATAGGCTCTGAGATCCTGAACAGGATCAGATGAAAGAAAATGGGGTGGCAAAAGTCCGGAAACCATAATCAGTTCAAGGTCAAAACCTTCCGTCTCTGCATACGTGAGCGGAGCCATGGTATATCGCCAGGCCCGGCCACCAAGCAGATTCGCATGACGCCGCCGCAATTTGCGAGCGCTTGATCCGGTCATTAAAAAAGAGACATCGGTATTTTCGATTAACCAGTGAATTTCATTAAGCAGGTCGGGAACCATCTGGATTTCATCGATAACAACAGGTCCACGATGCTCCTGATAACGCTCGCGAAGTAATGACGGGCGGGAGGCGTAATCCGCAAACACGTCGGTTTTCAGCAAATCAATTATGACTGAGTCGGCAAAATGTCTATTAATCCAATAAGTCTTGCCGGTTTTGCGAGGGCCCCAAAGAAAAGCGGAACGCTTAGCCGGCAAATTCAAGTCTAATATCCTGTCCTTAATCCTTTTCATAGGGAGGGAGTATTATCTAAATAATCTGTCCTGTCAAGTAAAATTATTCTTAACATGCTGCAATCCGCCTCAGGCGGACTATGCTTGGGCGCTTATTCCCAATCATTTCCATCTTTTTCTTCGAACACAGCGCCTATAGCTACCGTGATGCGCCGGCTGCTCACCGGTTATGGTGTGAGATTTAACCGCCGGCATCGCTCGGATACTGACACCAGGCCCCTGATATCTGATTACAGCACTTTTAACATCAGCGGAATAGCAACAAAGGTGCCTATTGCGCTGCCTAAATTTGTTAATACCACTATCAGAAGGATTTTAGTTACCTTGTTTTGCCGGAAACCCCTTATGGAAAGAATGTCTTCTGATAAGTTTTCAAAATCTTTTACCTTTGGTTTTCTTGAAAAAGCCTCAACCAGCCCTGAAACCCATCCCGCGGCTATCATTGGATTTAAGGATGTTAAAGGGGCTGCCAGAATCGAAGATAAAATCGTCAATGGATGGGCAAAAGCGATTAGCGCTCCAAGTCCTGCCAGCAGTCCGTTTGCCATTATCCACCAGGTTATCATCTGAGCGCCTGCCGTAGTGCCGCCGTAGGAAAAACCGAGAATAAAGAGAGTTAGTATAGATAAAGGCAAAATCCATTTAAAAATGCGCATGAACATGCTACTTGGGGGAATCTTTTCAAGAGAGTTAATATCTGTATTTACTTCCCAGTATTTTTTTATGCCAGGCACATGACCTGCGCCGACAACCGCCACTATTCTTTTGCCCGGCGCTGTTCTGATCTTATGAGCAAGATATCTGTCTCTTTCATCAATCAGGATATCTCTTAAAGCAGGAAGCGATTTTTTAACATCTGCGAGAAGAGTTTCCAGCATGTCTTCCTGTTTCATTTTTTCAATATCTTTTTCGGAAATTTCATCAATTTCTCCTGCAGATGAAATAAGTTGAAACAGTATTTTCAGCTTGTCCCACAGAGACATAACGCGCCAGGTTCTTGACAGTGTAATGCGGATATCTCTGTCCGCAAGATGTACTTGTGCTCCGACCTTTTCCGCTGTTTCAATGGCAGATATCATTTCCGCCCCTGGTTTAACATCGAGTTTTTCAGCTATCCTTTTTTGAAATGATGCCAGAAGCAGGTTGGAAAGAAGGAGAAAAGCTTTTTTCTCCTTAATAACCTTGATAATATCCATATTCTGCCATCTGTTCTTTTGCCGTATAGACTGGTATCTTGACTGGCAAAGTTCGATGCAGACCGTATCAGGTTTTTCTTCTTCGATGACAGAGGCTACAAGCTTTGCGCTCTCTTTAGATACATGCGCTGTGCCTAAAAGTATGACCTCTTTGTCTTCAAAGGAAAGTAGATGTATATCGCTGTTACTTACATGGGTTTTCAAAAGCTTTTTCCTCAAGCCAGTTTTTTACAAAATGTTTTGTAATGCTGATATCCAGACCCGCCTTTTTCGCAGCCTTTACAAGCCGGTCCATGACTTCAGATACTTTCTTTCTGTTTTCGATAAGAGCGTAAATCTTTATACTCCGCTTAAAATAATTTACCGCTGGTTCGTATTTGCCCTGGCTGAAATGGATATCTCCAATAGCGCTGAGATCGTCGGCAATGCCTTTGTGAAATCCTGATAAACGGTCAGTATCCAGCGCTGCCTTAAAGAAATAAACAGCTTTTTCATAGCGCCCGGTTTCACGCATCAGGGTGCCCAGAGCAAAATTTACTGTCGCGTATTCTGAATGATCAGCTGGATCAGTATTGGCGAGGGCTGAGTTCAATATCTTCTCCGCGCGGCTGTATTCCTTTTGCCTGATAAAGAGGATGCCCCACTTGTTTAATAAGTGATTGGTCGAAATAGAATTTTTTTGCGCAATATCTTCAGCCGATTTTAATACACCAGCAGCCTCTTCGAGCCTGTCGCTATCTATCAGCACAGCGGCTTTATTCGAGAGCGCCTGTATTAGCCCGGTGTAATTCCTGGTATCCTGATATATGCTGATGGATTCTTCAAAAAAGAGCAAGGAGCTGTCAATGTCTTCCATGATTCTGTAAATATTTCCGACATTGTTCATGCTCATTGCAACTCCGTCTAATTGGTCGGATGCGGCAAAAAGTTCATGCGCCCTGAAAAAGTATTCCAGGGAACGCTTATAACATCCTTTTTGATACCATGTATTTCCTTTCTTTATTTCTTTCATGCCTGAGATAATATGCTCGGGCTTCTTCTTGGCAGCATTTCCACCCGCACATCCAAATAAAAAAAGAACCGCAATCAAAATCACAAAAGTATTTAGTCGTTTCATAATAATCCTTCCGAAACAGGTAACCGTTCACGGTTGTCGGTTCACAGTTCACAGTTTTTTCAATGAACTATGCAACGATTGAAGCATTTTTTCCAAACTTCCCTCTACCTTCTGTTTTTTTCAACCGTGAACCGATAACTGTAAACCGTGAACAGTTACGATTTACCTTGTTATCCGTTTAAAACAAACCGCAAAAAAACCATCCGTATTATTTATATGCGGAAAAGTTTTTAAATATCGGTTTTTATTTACAAGAGAATATACATTTTTTGGCAGACCTTCAAGCTTATTATTTACAACAAACTCCGGATGGATATCCAAAAACCCTTTAACTACCTCTTCGTTTTCCTCCGGTTCCGTGCTGCATACAGCATAAACCAGAGTGCCTGACGGCTTGACAAGTTGCGCTAAATTATCCAGAAAGTTTATCTGTCTTGTCTTATAACTATTGAATTTATTATTTGGTATTGACCATTTTGCATCAGGGTTTCTCCTTAAAACGCCTAAGCCCGAACATGGCGCGTCTAAAAGAATACGATCAAATCCGGAAAGGCCCATATATGAGAATTGCCTGTCAAACGGGATAGTAAGATCGTAATTGCAGATCGTTACAATTGAGATCCCAAGCCTTTTCATTTCAGACTCAAGCTGTTGCAGTTTATTAGCCTGATTATCCATGGCCAACAGTCTGCCTGTATTTTTCATCATCTGTGCGATATGCCCTGTTTTTCCCCCAAGACCTGCGCATGCATCTAAAACAGTATCTCCCGGCCGGGGGTTTAATAGACAGGAAACAAGCTGCGCAGCCTCATCCTGCACCTGGAACCAGCCGTCTTTAAAGGCTTTTATTTCAGGGATTGATCTGTTTGGCTTGATAAAACGTATGCCGTCAGGAGAGTAGGTTGTATCTTCAATTTGCTGCACATCAGGTGCAAGACTTTCAGCCAGATCATCACGGGTTGTCCTGAGACTGTTTGTACGGACAGTAATTGGTGGAATTGTATTTATTGCATCACAGAGCGCTTCGGTCTCTTTTAGCCCGAATTGATTCAGCCATCGTTTTATCAGCCACTCCGGAAACGACTTTCTAATAGCAAGACTGCAGACAGGATTTTTATCAGGGTCAGGGAAAGGGATTTTTTTATATTCTCCGGCGGCTTTGCGCAAGAGAGCATTCACAAACCCGGCGGCAGGGGAAGATGCAAATGACTTTGCAATTTCAACCGATGTATTGACGGCTGCGGAAACAGGTATCCTGTTTAAATAAATAATTTGAAAAAGACCAAGCCGAAGAATATTCGTAACTGCGGGATCTATCTTATCGATGCGGATCTTCGAAAAATGACTAATTATCCAGTCAAGCCGGCCGCGCCATCTTAAAACCCCGTAAACCAGCGCATAAAACAAAGCCTGATCTCTTCTTGAAAGAGCCATCTCTTTGTCTTGAATATCTTCCAGTATTCTATCCAGAGTACGGCGTCCTTTATTTAGAGAATTCAAGACAAATAACGCTGTCCTGCGAGGATCATCTTTCGAGACCTTTGCAAAACGCCCCCTTTTGCCCAATTTCTGCGTCAGACTCAAATTTTAATCCTCGCAATATTCAATATATTCCTCCGGTTAAAATTTTCGCCTTCCTTGAACTTGAACAAAACTGAGCATTTTTCAAAAGTCTCGTTTCATATTAATTCAGGATAGTGCCGACAGGCAGTTTAAATCCGCGCAGAAAATCTTTAATCAAAAGGCGCTTTCCGGATTCCCCCTGTATCTCCAGGATGGACAGAGCCCCTTTTCCTGTGGCAATGCGCAGTTCATCAGGGAACCCTTTTAATACAGCGCCCGGGGTTTTATCAACGGGCATCATAATGGGTGTTGAACCGAATATTTTGAGACGTGTGTTCTTGCAAAAAGTAAATGCTCCCGGCCATGGCGTCATTCCGCGTATAAAAGCCTCAAGTTTATCCGCAGCCATTTCCCAGTTTATATGGCCGTCCTTTTTTTTAAGCATCGGCGCATACGTGGCAAGTGTGTGGTCTTGAGGAATGGGATTTATGTTATCGGCCTCTATAGCTTTTAGGGTTTTTATAAGAAGATCAGCGCCAAGATCGGCCAGACGGTTGTGAAGGGTGGCTGATGTGTCATCAGGAGAAATCTGAATTTTTGATGTAAAGAGGATATCCCCTGTATCTAGGCCTTCATCCATAAGCATGGTGGTAACTCCGGTCTCCTTTTCGCCGTTTATGATAGCCCACTGGATTGGCGCCGCACCCCGATATTTTGGAAGGAGTGAAGCATGTATATTTAATGCGCCGATTGTCGGCAGATCTAAAATCCTTTTTGGAAGAATATGGCCAAAGGCCGCCACAACAAGCATGTCCGGTTTTAATCTTATCACATGATTTGCAAACTCGTCTGTTTTGATCGATATAGGCTGAATTACATCATATCCCAGATGCACGGCTGTCTTTTTAACAGGAGGAGAAACAGGCTTGCGGCCTCTTCCCTTTGGCCGGTCAGGCTGGGTTACCACTAAAGCCACGTCATATTTATTGTTGTGAAGGGCAGTTAATGCAGGTACGGCAAAATCCGGCGTGCCCATAAATATGATTTTAATTTTTTTCTCTATCTCTGAATTTCTCACTTTTGCCTTAATAGCTTCTTGATACGTCTTTTATAAAGGCCTCTTTTTAAACTGCTTATCCGGTCTATAAATAAGATGCCGTTTAAATGATCAATTTCATGCTGCAAGACAACAGCAAGGTGCCCATGGGCCTCTATTTTCAATGGTTTCTCTTTCCTGTCAAACCCTTCAACCAGGATAGAAGCCGAGCGTTTTACATCAGCCCTGTAATCAGGAACGCTCAGACATCCTTCGTTTTCGGAAATAGTGGTTCCTTCACTGGAGATAATTTTTGGGTTGATAAGAACATGCAAGGATCGATTTTCATCCCTTGGCGAAATATCGTAAACGATAATGCTTTGGTCAAACCCTACCTGTATGGCAGCCAGTCCCACGCCAGGAGCTTCATATATGGTGGAAGACATGTCATCAATTATATTCTGGATTGCGCCGTCTATATTTTCTACGGGTTTTGCAGGCTGACTGAGAAATTTATCCGGATATGTTAATATGTTAAGTATTGTCATTGCAGCTGCTTGAGACCTTTTGTAATTGCCATACATTAACACCCATTATCATTGCAGATACCAAACCGACAATTATTACTGGGACTATTTGAATTACATGGTTTACAAGTGTAAAGCCGAGGGCTTCCTTTACCGAAATCCCGAAAAGAGACAGAGCAAACACTCCTCCTGCTTCCCAGAGCCCCCAGTAACCGGGTACGGACGGAAGAGCGATAAACAGACAGATAATTATCATGACCGCCGTGATCTCGAAATATGAAAGCCGTACACCTGGACAGCCAAGCGCCATTACATAATATGATAAAGCTGCAAGGCTCCATATAATAGTTGACAGCACAATGCAAATACCTACCTTTTTTGGATTCTTAATAAGAGCAAAACCCAAGGCAAAATTTTCTAAAAAACCTGTAAGAGGTGTGCAAATTCTTTCCTGCATCCGGTTTTTAAAATCACTGCTCATAAAAAAAAATACAGCCGGCAATGCCATGATCAATCTTTTTACAACCTTTCGGGTAACGGAAAAGTTGATTATTATTATTCCGGTAATTAAGGCTGCGCCCAGCTTAAACATCCCGGCGCCGATAGTTAGCAGTGTTTCTCTGTTTAGATGATACTTGCCAAAGGAAATATCAAGCGCCGGATCTATATGAACAAATGCAAACACAGTTATTGAAAGTAGTATCAGAAGAATTATGTCAAACAACCTTTCAGCGGCAACCGTTGCAAGACCTGTAGAAAATGGAATATTATCCTTTTTCTGCAGAATTGCCGGCCTTGCCAACTCGCCGATCCTGCCGGGAAGAATGCAGTTTAACATAAAGCCTATCATCATGGGATGAAATGCCTGCCAAAAGCTTACTCTGTGTGCCGCCCCGAGGATAAACTGCCATCTAATGGTTCTTATCACAAAACTAATTATGGCGATAAATACGGATGGTAATATCCAAAAGTAATTTATTGTTGTCAGATAAGTTGCAAGATCGGCAAACGGAACTTTTCTAAAGGACAGATAAAGGGCTGCTGCGGATAATAATATTCCCAGAGCCAGAGAGATGATTATATTTTTTTTTATACGCATAACCCCCGGGTTGTTAGGAAAGGATGTTGCGAGCTTTGTTGATGTCTTTTTTGATCTGATCTGATAATTCTGAAATATTTAAAAACTTTTTTTCATCTCTGAGCCGTTTTATAAAGTTTACGCGGATTTTCTGCCCGTATATATCATCATTAAAGTCGAGGATATGAGCCTCAACCGTAAAAATGCGGTCATCAAAAGTCGGGCTGTATCCGATATTGGCGACCCCTTTATATTTACTTCCCTTGCATTCAACGGTAACCGCATAGACACCGGTTTTAGGGCTGAGTTCATCATAAAGCTTTATATTGGCGGTAGGAAAGCCGAGGAGCCTGCCCCCTCTGTCTCGCCCGGTCATAACCGTGCCCCTTATCTGGTAATGCCTGCCTAAAAGTTTTTGGGATTCAGCAACTTTTCCTTCCGAGATCAGTTCGCGTATCCTGGTGCTGCTGATTTTACCTTCTGAATTGTTTGATGTCCGAATTCCCCTGACAACGATTACTTCAAAATCGATCTGTTTCCCATATGTTTTAAGTAAATTAAGGTTGCCTTCACGGTTTTTACCGAAAGTATAATCTTCTCCGACGATAATGGCTTTCATGCCGATACGCTTTACCAGGATTTCCTCTACAAATTCCTTTGCCGGTATTGAGGCGAATTCCAGTGTAAAGGGTATGCAAATAAGAATATCAATGCCTGCCTTTGCGATGAGTTCTGCTTTTTGTTCATACAGAGTGATAAGGGGTGGATGGTTGTTTTGTTTTAACACCCTGATGGGATGGGGCTCAAAGGTCATGACGATAGATGTGCCGTCAAGCTCTCCGGCCTTTTCAATCACCTTATGGAAAAGGGCTTGATGCCCTATATGCACACCATCGAAATTTCCGATGGTAATAACGGCGTTTTTGTATGGATGGTCAATCTTTTCAATATGTTCAATAATGTCCATTTTATATTATCCAATTATTTATGATGGACTCGTAAAAAGTTGTCACTCCGGTGAAAACCGGAGTCCATAGTAGTTGCAACTACCTGAAATTACTGGATAGCGCTAATGGTTAGCGCTGATGCTTCACTTCGTGTCACTACGTGTCCGGCTTTCGCCGGAATGACGGTTAAGGGGTATGTTCGACTTTTTGCGAATCCATCAATTTTATTTTTTACGCATTTTTTATAGATATATTATTCAAATGAACTTGACAATAATAAGAAAAAAAAATATTTATATTATTTCGTTAATTAAATCAATCCTTTAATTTTGTGCCGAAGTGGCGGAACTGGTAGACGCGCTAGGTTCAGGGTCTAGTGGGTGTATGCCTGTGGGAGTTCGAGTCTCCCCTTCGGCACCATATTTTTATTATGATATCCTGCCAAGAACAGCGCTGCTGCCGCATAATTCATTAATCCTGGCCTGAACAATACAATTTTTCAGATTATCTTTACCACTTACAAGAACAGGAACATAGTTTGAAGTTGTTCCTTTCAAATAGCCTGTAGCTCTGGATCGTGCGCCTTCTATTAAGAGTTCCACCTTTTCCCCGACTAATTTTTTGTAAAACTTCACTTTCTTATTAGTTCCAATTTTTCGCATCTTCAGGCACCTGTCCTTGATCACCTGTGGCGGCACTTTGTCCGGATAACTGTTTGCAGGCGTACCCTTGCGGCCGGAAAAAGGAAAAACATGCAGATAGGTTACGGGCAATTGTTCTATTAATGAATATGTATTTTCAAAGGCCTTCTCGGTTTCGCCGGGGAATCCTATTAAAACATCAACACCTATTGCAGCATCTGGAATCATTTCATGAATTTTAATTACCATGTCTCTGAAAAAAGACAGTGAATAATGCCTGTGCATTCTTTTTAAGATAAGATCATCTCCGCTCTGCAAAGGGGTATGAAAATGATGACAAAAAATATCGGATTCAGCCACTATTTTTATAATGTCGTCGTTAAGCTCATCGGGCTCTATTGAACTCAGGCGCACACGCTTAATAATTCTTGCCTCATGAATAGATTTCAGCAGGCCCGCAAGGCTGGTTTCAGGCAAAAGATCAATTCCGTAGCGGCCTAAGTGTATGCCTGACAGGACAACCTCATGGCAGCCTGATCTGGAAATCTGTTTTATATTCTCTAATACCATTTCCGGGCGCATGCTCCGGCTTCGTCCTCGCGCATAAGGGACGATGCAATATGTGCAGAAATTATCGCATCCATCCTGAATCTTTAGAAGCGGCCTTGTCCTGTTGCCGGAAGCGCCCATTACAAGCGTTGGCTGGAACTTATGTTCATGTTTAATATCATGCCGGATGGTTAACTGATAGAATTCGGGGGTTGGGGAATCCTGTTCTTTTCCGTCAATAATTATTTCAGGAATTTTATGCTTGTCAGCATGACCTATAATATAATGCACACCATTTATTTTTTTAATTTCATCAGGTTCTACCTGCGCGTAACAACCTGTAACAACTATGCATGCATTTGGGTTGGATCTAATTGCCTTGCGGACGGCCTGTCTTGACTGCATGGATGCTTTTTGGGTCACGGCGCATGTATTAATTATGCAAAGATCTGCATTTTCTTTGCTGCGCGCAGCGTTCCATCCATTCTCTGCCAAAGATTGAGCTATGGCTTCAGATTCGTACTGGTTTACTTTGCAGCCCAAAGTTGTGAAATTAAATATCGGCATAAATTACTCGCCCGATGTGATCCATCCTCCGCCAAGAACTTTATTGCCGTTATAAAATACTGCTCCCTGACCAGGAGTTATCGCGGATTGAGGGCTTTCAAACCTGACAATTGCCTTATTGCCGCTGTCCGGAAACAGGGTGGATAAAGCAGGTTTATGGCGGTATCTTAAACGTGTATAAACTTTAACAGAGGAGGTCGGTTCTTTATCTATCCAGTTTATGCCCGCCACCCTGCATTCCGATGTGATTAAACTGTCTTTAAATCCAACAACAAGCCGGTTTTGCTTTCTATCTATTCTAACAACATAATAAGGCTCAGAAGCGGGTAGGTCTATGCCGCGTCTCTGGCCTATGGTAAAAAGATGCAGCCCTTTGTGTTTTCCTATTATGTTGCCGTCAATATCTTCTATAAGACCTGGCTGCGGTATTAAACTTTTTTGCAGGGCAATGAAGTCCCCATAGGTTTTCCCCTTAATAAAGCATATGTCCTGGCTCTCCTGTTTTATAAAATGATCCAGTTCATGCTCCTTTGCCAGTTTTATTACTTCTGTCTTTGTCATCATGCCGAGCGGAAAACAGGCATGGGCAAGCTGTTCCTGTGACATAAAAGCAAGAAAATAAGACTGGTCTTTTTTCAGGTCAACCCCTTTTAAAAGGTGAAATCTGCCATGTTTATCTTTTGTTGTTTGAGCATAATGACCTGTGGCAAGGCAGGATGCGCCAAGCCGGCGGGCAAATTCAAGAACTGTTCCAAATTTTATTAACAGATTGCATACTATGCATGGATTGGGAGTCTGACCGGTCAGGTAGGATTGAATAAAATAATCTACAACCTTTTGCTTGAATTCTTTACGGCAGTCTAAGATCTCAATCTTTATATTCAGATTATCTGCGATATGAGAAATTATATTTACAGGTTCAGGTTCAGGTTCATATCCGGTGGTAAAGTGAATTCCAATGACTTTGCGGCCCTGCTTCTTTAACAGATAAGCGGCTACGAGAGAATCTATGCCACCGCTTATGGCGATTGCTGTTAATTGCTTCATGTAAAAAATGTGTTGGTTGTCGGGCGAACCTCCATCGCCCTTGTGAGACATGCAGGTATGCAAAGCTCACATACGCTGCATTTTTGCTGATCAAACAGGACTGACATTTCCGGCCGTTGAATGGAAAGAGCGCCGGTCGGACAAACAGCGGTGCATGCTCCGCAGTGGATACATTTTTTATTGTTGCGTTTCATATCCTGAGATGCATTCTTAACATTAACTCCCTGGGATCTGAGATATTTAACACCATCCTTGAAATTTTTTCTTGATCCGGACAGTTCAAGGACCATGACGCCCTCTTTTCTGGGCAATATCGTAGCATTAAGAATATTAAAGGTAAGGTTATACTCTTTTACAAGGTTGCATGCTACCGGCTGATGAACCACGGTTTTTGGAAAGCGAAGAATAAGTATTTTGGAATACACAATAAGCCTCCATATAATTTTTTATTTTTACTTTGCCGTTAATTCTAATTGATATTCATAGCAATAGCAACCCAATACCCCTTCCAATACACTTTACTGATTGCCAAGTCCATTCTGCCTCTCGCAGTCAGGGCATTGCCAGGTTATTCCATTGCATGACAGGCTCCATGCATTTTCATACATGCAATTCTGACATATACTGAAACCGCATTTGCATTGCCAGCAAAAAGGCGGGTTTTTGCCGCAACAGTGGCAGCCGTTTTCTTTTGCTTTGCGTCGTTTCTCCCTGTATGGAGATAGTTTACCTGCAGAGCCTGTCATGTTCCACCATTATACATCGATTCATTACAACATCAATACCGGCTTTTGCTAAAAGCTCCGCAGCCTCCTGATTCTCAACACCAAGTTGCATCCAGAAAAGCTTGGGCTTAACCCCACAACAGCAATAGTTCGGGCATTTATAAGTATATGCCTGATAATATTGTCATCATTAATTATCTTTCCTGGTTTCATTTAATATCTCCAAAGCCATCTTGTTGTTTTTCTGTAACATTTTAGCTTTTTGAAAATATAACCGCTTCAGCTATAATTAAATTTTTTACTGAAAAAACTCGTAGATAACGGCTCGTAATGAAAGAACCTGCCCAGGCAATTAATAAAGGTTTTTGTTTTTAAGGAAATTTTTTATCTTTAAATCAAATCGATTATGGTTCTTTCATAACGATCCATAATCTACTCAAACAGTTTTCAGTATAAAATTTAATCATACCTGCAGCTTGTTTAAAATCGATTTGTTTCAAAAGGCTAAATTGATACGTTTTTCTTTATTTTATTTCTATAGTTAGAAAAGCCGAGTTGGTGTCGTAAATAGTATGGCGCTGCTGCATCCGTCAATAAATTTATAAAATTACATCTGGTTGATATTGGGGGGCAGGGAGCATATAGTTCCAATACCTTGAAAAGATACCGGTTATAATGTATGATGGTATCGTAAAAAATCACGAATTTAACTGTAGATGGCTAAGTAAAAAGGTTCATATACAAGGCGTAGTAGTTTTTCAGGACCGAAGGCATACACATAGTATGTCGAGGGTCTGAAAAAATACTACAACACAGTAGATGGGACTTTTTACGACGCCATCAAGGATATTAGATTATGGAACGGATGGACTATTTTATCAGGCGGTTTATTCTTGTGATTCCAACATTTATTGGAATTACGATTTTGTGTTTTGGTCTTATCCAGTTTGTACCTGGCGGGCCTGTAGAACAGGTTATAATGCAAATGAAAGGTATAGGCGCCGGAGAATCGGGCAGGGGAGTCGAGGCCGGCGCATCTATTTCCGAGCAGCAGAGAAAAGCCATAGAGGCGCATTTTGGCTTTGATAAACCGTTTCACAAGCGATACTGGAAATGGCTTGTGACCGACAGGCTCGGCATGAAAATGGAATCATACAAATTCCCCAATAAAACCGCATGGCAGCTCATAAGCCAGCGATTTAAGGTTTCGCTTGTCTTTGGAATAACCGGTTTTGTTTTATCCTATCTTGTATGCATCCCGCTTGGCATAATAAAGGCTCTCAAACACAACAGGATGTTTGATCTTGGATCGAGTGTCATTGTTTTTGTCGGATATGCTGTTCCGGCCTTTGCATTTGGAATGGTTCTGAAGATGTTTTTTTGCGGAACCGTGGATGGCTTATGGGATTTTTTCCCTGTATCCGGGTTTTATTCTGATAACTTTGCCAGTATGACATTCTGGGAACAGACAAAGGATATCTTCAGGCATATGTTTCTTCCGGTTCTGTGTTACGTCATAGGAAACTTTGCTGTTTTAACCCTTTTGATGAAGAATTCTCTTCTTGAGCAGATAAGTAAAGACTATGTAAGAACAGTCCTTGCAAAAGGGGGAAGTTTTAACAGGGCTATTTGGGGACATGCTTTGCGCAATTCTTTAATACCCATAGCAACCGGATTAGGCTCTATTTTAACCGTTATGTTTGCCGGATCGGTGATTATCGAACAGGTTTTTGAAATACCAGGGATGGGCAGATTAAGCCTTGAGGCGATAGTGGGCCGTGATTATCCTGTTTTCATGGGCATCCTTTCACTTACCTCTGTTCTTGGCCTTGTTGGAAATATTCTTTCAGATTTTTTATATGTTCTTATAGATCCCCGAATAACATTTCAGAAAAGCTGATTTAAGGGAATTAACAATTGGTGGCAATGTTTAACAGGCTGTAACATTTTAGGTTTTTGTAAATAAATGCGTTTCAGGTATAATCAAATTTAAACCAGGAAAAACTCACGAATAAGAAATCCTAAAGAAAGAACCAGCCATAAATATAAAGAAATAGTGGTAGCTTAAACAAAGAGTTAGGCAAAAATAACATTTTGTGTCAGGTTCTTTCTTAACGATTTCTAATTCATTCAAACAATTTCCTGCTTTAAATCTGATCACACCTGAAACTCGATTTCAAATAGAATGCTAAATTACAAAATATTTAAAAACCCGATAACGAGAATGAGAATATTGCGTTTTAAGGAGATAAAGCGCGCTTATATTTCATTGGGGATATTGGTTATTCTTTATATGGTCAGTCTTTGTTCCGAACTTATATGCAACGATATCCCTTTGTATGTCAGGTTTAATGGAAAATCATATTTTCCGGCAGTTAAGTTTTATCCGGAAGACCTGTTTGCCGGAAATAATAAAAAAACAAGGCCGGATTACAAAAGCATAAATAACAGCGCAGCATTTAGAAAAGATGCCGGAAATTTTATGATCTTTCCCCTGGTTCCATTTAGTCCCTTTGAAAGCATTGATCCAAAATCGATTGCGGTTTCAGACAATGTTACACTTGTCTTTACCCAAATACCAAGGATTGGAACCGTTAACATTAGAAGGGATTATTCAATTGTTAGATCTGCTTCATTCGGCTTTTTTATCAACATGAAAGACAGGCAGACAAAAAGGGTTCTTCTTCCCGAATATTACAGCATCACGGAAAACATAAGGCAGGGGATTGAAAAGCGATTTGCAAACGAAAATGCGCCACGATTAATTTCTTCAAGAATAATGGGCAATAAAGGAATGGAAGTTGTAATTTCTCTGTCCACATACTTTTCGCGTAAAAGAGCGCCGGAAAGTGTCAGACTTACATTCAGAGAGGCCGAGGCGAAAGATCAAAGTCTAAAAAAAATAGTTTTTAACAAAAGTCTGAAACCTGTTCAAAACAAAATCAAACAAAATAGCATGAATATATGGAGCTCTCTTGCACCTCAAGATAGAAAAACCCTTCTAAGTATGGTGAGCCAGCGATTTTTGCATACGATTGATCCTTTTATTTTAAAGGTTAAAAACCGGCTTTACAGTATTAGCTTTGAAAAAGATGATATCCGCTTTCCATTTGCGCCGGTTAAGGAGCATTTGATGGGGATTGACGGGGCCGGCAGGGATGTTTTAGCCAGAATCCTTTATGGATTGAGAACTTCGCTTACTTTCGGCCTGCTGCTTGTTGCATGTTCAATGATCCTGGGGATTATTACAGGCGCTGTTCAGGGATATTATGGTGGGGCAATCGACATAACAGGCCAGCGTCTTATTGAAATCTGGAGCGCACTGCCGTTTCTTTATATTATGATTCTTATGGGATCGGTCTATGGACGGAGTTTTTCTTTACTTCTATTTTGTTACGGGCTTTTCAACTGGATAGGAATTTCCTATTATATCCGCGCTGAATTTCTCCGCCTGCGCAAAAAAGAATTTGTTGAGGCCGCCAAATGCATGGGAATATCATCATATAAGATAATATTTAAACATATTCTTCCCAATGCCATGGTTCCTGTAATAACTTTTTTCCCTTTTTCTCTTGTCGGAGCAATAGGAGCGCTTGCGGCGCTTGACTATTTAGGATTCGGGCTTCCCCCGCCTACTCCAAGCTGGGGAGAGCTTCTCTTCCAGGCCCAGCAATACAGATGGGCATGGTGGCTTATTCTCTATCCGTCTTTGGCATTATTTGTTGTTATGCTTCTTGGTGTATTTGTCGGTGATGGGATAAGAAACGCTTATGACCCGAAGAGATGCAGCAGGCTTGAGTGATAGGGATTGAGGAATGCTGGAATGCTGGAATGTTGGAATGGGATGATTAGATGAACAAAATGTTTACACAATCTGCGGAAATCGGCGTAATCTGTGGATGGGATTTAGGGATTTAAAATTGTTGGAAGTAAAAAATATTACAGTTACCTTTGAAACAGATGAAGGTATTGTCAAGGCGGTTGATGATGTTTCGTTTCATATTAACAGGAACGAAATTGTCGGATTGGTCGGCGAATCAGGATGCGGAAAATCGGTCACTGCCTTGAGCATACTCCGCCTTATTCCCTTGCCTTACGGAAGGATTGAAACAGGCGAAATTTTATTTTACGGCAAAAACCTTCTTGAGCTAAACCGTAAAGAGATGAGAAAAATACGCGGCAGGGCAATAAGCATGATATTTCAGGAACTAGGGTCTGCCCTTTCACCCTTGCATACAATCGGCAGGCAAATGGTTGAAACTATTTTAATGCATAAGAATATAACCAGAAAAGACGCCTGGAATATTGCCGAAACCTGGCTTGAGAAGGTTCAAATCTCTGATCCAAGAGAAAGGATGTTTGCTTATCCTTATCAGCTTTCCGGAGGCATGCAGCAAAGGGTGATGATTGCTATGGCCTTGATGCTGGGACCGGACATTATCATAGCGGATGAACCGACAACGGCGCTTGATGTAACAATACAGGCTCAGGTTTTCGAGCTGGTCAGGGAGATGAGACGATCTCATACCTCTATACTGCTTATTACGCACGATATGGGAGTGATATGGGAAATGTGCGACAGGGTGCTGGTTATGTATGCCTCAAGGGTAGTCGAGGAAGGAAATAGGGACGATATTTTCTCAAAGCCCACGCATCCTTATACCATAGCGCTTCTTGAGTCCATACCGAAACTTTCAGCTGATAAAGGTAGATTGAAAGCAATCCCGGGCCAGGTGCCGTCAGCTCTTAATTATCCATCAGGGTGTCATTTTTTTGATCGATGTCCTGATGCATTTGACAGGTGCAGGGATGAAAAACCAAAACTCATCGATCTTGGCAATGGACACAAAGCAGCATGTTTTCTTACGAAAAATGAATTGTAAACAACCAAAAAAATCGTCGCTATTAGAGGCATACGATCTTCAAACATGGTTTCCGATAAAACGCGGTATTCTGGCAAGAACGGTCGGGTATGTCAGAGCGGTTGATATAGCCTCATTGTATATAAACAAGGGTGAAACACTTGGTCTTGTCGGCGAATCCGGATGCGGGAAAACCACTCTGGGCAGAACTTTGCTGGGGCTGGAAAAGGCTCGAAGAGGCAAGATCCTTTTTTGCGGCAAAAATCTTCTTGAGCTTAATCGCAGTGAGCTAAGGAAGATAAGAAGAAGGATGCAGATAATCTTTCAGGATCCTCTGACCGCGCTTAATCCAAGAATGAATATCATTGATATTATTACAGAGGGGCTTGTTGAATTCCGCTTGATAGAAGGAACCAGGGAGGATCATGCAAAAAGACTGATGAATGAAGTCGGGCTTGATGAAGAGGCCATATATCGTTATCCACATGAATTTTCCGGCGGGCAGCGCCAGCGCATCAATATAGCGAGAGCTTTATCTTTAAGGCCTGATTTAATTATTTGTGACGAACCTGTCAGCGCTCTTGATGTATCTGTGCAGGCGCAGGTTATAAATCTGCTTATGGATTTGCGGGACAGATACAATCTGTCTTATCTTTTTATATCGCACGACTTAAGCGTGGTAAGCAATATTGCGCACCGTGTGGCTGTTATGTATCTTGGCTGGATAGTAGAACATGGTCCGACCGGCGATATAATTAACAACCCTATGCATCCTTATACCAAGGCTTTAATTAATGCGGTGCCCAGACCGGATCCTAACAAGATCGAACATAAAAGGGAGCGAATTATTCTAAAAGGGGAGATACCTTCTTCTTCTGATCCTCCTTCCGGGTGTATGTTTCATACACGTTGCCCGGAGGTTATGAATATATGCAGAGAAAGAGCGCCGCTGGAGACTAAATCAGGTATGCATGGGGTGTGGTGCCATTTGTGAGACCTTTGCAAAACGCCCCCTTTTGCCCAATTTCGGCGTCAGGCTCAAATTTTAAGCCTCGAAATACTCAATGTATTCCTACGTTTAAAATTTTCGCCTTCCTTGAACTTGAACAAGATTGAGCATTTTTCAAAGGTCTCGTTGTTTGGCTGGAGGCGCAGGTGCTGGTGTTTTGGGGCGGCTGGCTATAGACTCTGCGATTTTAGCCATGAGGGATTCGATTTTCTGGTTTATAAGTTTTCTCTGGTCGGCATCAAGGTCAAGCAAAGCAGCCTTGTTGAGATGCTCCAGAGCGGTTTTAAAGCCGTCAATAGTTTCTTTGCTTGCGGCGACATCGGCCTTGTACTGGAGAATCATCATATCGATGCTGTTTAAACGCGCATAGGCTTTCTTGCGAAGATCATCGGTAGTCCCAAAGGAAATAGCCTTGTTCAGGTAGAATTTAATTCCATCAAAATCAGGCATTCCGGGTATATTCAGAATGGCGTCGGCTCTATTGACATAATAGTTAAAGATAAGCGGAAAAACCTCCTCTTTTGAATAAACCTCTTTAATTGATTGTGGAGCTTGCGCTCCTGGCAAAGTAATAAACAGTCCTCGGCTCATTGGGGCGAATTTTCCCTGCCAGATTTCAATGGCTCCGTCTGTGGCTTTAATATAATAGTTTTTAATGTTTGAAAAACTTGAATAAACAACAAGTGCTGCCAGAACCAGAATAACGAAGAAGGCTACAAGATATTTTTTTGACTTTTGCATTGATCAGACCATTTTTTTGTTTTTGTTCTTTCGTGTTTTCGTGTTAGGTTTCTATATAGATGATCGAGTTGTTTTTGTAAATATATTTTCTGTATCGCAAGTATAACGCATTTGGAAATTTTATAATGAACCGGTTAACTTTAAATAATAAAAAAAAACAATTGGTTTTAATTCTCAAAGGACTTGATTCCTTAATGGTTGCATTCTCAGGGGGTGTTGACAGCGCTTTTCTTCTTGCCGTAGCCCATGAAGTATTAAAAAAGAATGTAGTCGCCGTGACAGCGGTGTCACAAATACATCCGGAGCGTGAAAAGAAGAAAGCAATGGAATTTGTAAAAAATTACGGCATTAAACATATTATACTGCAATCAAAGGAAATGAGCCTGCCCGCTTTTGTGGCCAACAGGAAGGACAGATGTTATGTATGCAAAAAAAATCTTTTTGAAAAGCTTATGAAAATTGCGTCAAACATCGGCATTAAATACATAGCTCATGGAGCCAATACAGATGACCTTGAAGATTTTCGTCCCGGATATACTGCGGCACAGGAAACGGGAGTTCTTGCCCCCATGATTGATGCCGGGCTTACCAAGAATGACATCAGACTGTTCTCAAAAGAGATGAATCTTGAGACTTGGAACAAACCGGCTCTGCCATGTCTTGCAACAAGGATTCCATATGGGACCCCTATAACCATGAAGGCCCTTGGAATGGTTGACCAGGCGGAAAATGTTTTGCTAAGCCTTGGATTTAACGCTTGCCGCGTAAGAAAACATGAAAACACGGCAAGGATAGAGGTAAATCCAAAGGAAATTGAAAGCATTTCAGATAAAAAAAACAGGGAAACTATTGTCGGAAAATTCAGAAAAATCGGATTTTCCCATATCACGGTTGACCTTGAAGGTTATAGAACAGGGCTATCAAAGACCGACTGGGATGGCATTCTTCCAGTCAGGCAGATAGGCATTTAACATGCTTTTAAAAAGCTTTCCATGATTTGGCGTCTGAAGATGGAGAAGTTCATGCACAATTACATAATCCTGAAAAGCCCGTGGTTCCTCTAAAAGATCCGTGCTGAAACAGACACATCCGTTTGTGGAACAGGACGCCCATTTTTTCGTCATTTTCTGAACACGAATCTGCCCTGGATTTACACTTATCTTTTCTGCCCATTTCATCACTTCGGCTTTAAACTGATCTTTTGATCGAAAATCATTCGATATTAATTTTCCGGTCATCATTTCTCCCTGTTCAAGTTCAGAAGTTTATCAACCACAGATACCATGTTGTCTTTGCCAAGAAATGAAAGCACAAGCTTATACAGCTCGGCCTTAAGTTGTCTGAGTTCATCAGGATTATATTTATAATTTGGAAACCGCAAAAACAGACTATTTATCACAGAAGCATATTTTTTGGATTCTTTTATGCCTTCCTGTTTCAAAGTCCAGTAAATTGCAAAGGTATTTCTATCAAAGCCGGTTTTCTTCTGTTCTTTTCCGGCTTTTACCATCTCGTCTATAAGCTGTTCAATTTTTTCAAGGGCATCCTGTGTTGTTATCTGCCGGTTATCAAAAGCATCCTTTATTGCCTCAGCCCTGTCTCCAATCGGTTTAAGATACGGATTATCATCGCTATCATCGCTGACGGTTTCCCCGATGCTATTCAAAAGATTTATCACTTTTGAAGTTTTTAAGAATTTGCTGTCCTTTATTGCCTCAAGGGTTTTTTCATCTATCTTTACTGTTGATGTAGTTATCAACAGCCCGTATGTTTCAACCCTTTCTCTAACTAAAAGTTCGGTTTTTCTTGCCACATCGGCATACAGAACCGTTTTTTTTCTGAATGCGTTGCGTAAAATCTGATAAAGGACCGAAAGCTGTCCAAAATCTTCAACATAATCTCTCATATCAGGAGATGGGGACAGGATTTCATAAAGTGTTTCCAGCTCTTTGTAAAATCTGTAAAACTCTTCTCTTTTTTCTTGATCGGCAAATGCATCAATTGCCGCCTCAACAGCCCTGTCATCTATCCTGCCGCGAGTAAGTTCAAGGTATTTTTGTGCCTTGCCTGACATAAGCCCGGCAAAGTGTTTCATAAGCACGTCAATATTTTTTATAATACCGCTGACAACATCGGAATCAAACGATAATGCCTTTTCCAGGTTTTCAAATATTCCGACAAAATCCACTACAAGACCGCATCGTTTCTTTACTCCGTTTTCTTCATATGGCCGGTTAACGCGCGCTATAGCCTGAAGCAGTACATGGTCGCGCATTGGTTTATCAAGATACATGCAGTAAAGTACAGGTGCGTCAAATCCTGTAAGCAATTTATCCGTTACAATAAATACTTTCGGCTGAGTATCCGGCTTTGGAAAAAGCTTTCTCTCTTTTTTCTCATCCTCCGGCTTTATCTGGTATTTGTAAACAAGCGGATATTTTTCACTGTCATGCTGCGCGGCAGTATAGACCGGCGTGGAATATTCAGGCGGCAGAAGTTTATCAAGAGCTTCCTTGTAAAGTGCGCATGCCTCGCGGTCAACACCAACCAGAAATGCTTTGTATCCCAAAGGCTCGACATTTTCGGTAAAATGCCCGGCAACAAACCTGCTCACTTTTTCTATTCGATCCTTTGATTTCAGGAATGCTTTGAGATTTACAGCTTTATCAAGAATCTTGTTAAGTTCGTCTATTTCGCTTACGCCTTCTGCTTCAACAAGGCTTAAAAACTCCTTTTCAAGTTCCTTCTCCGGGACCCTCATATCATTTGAAGCCAGAGCGTAATTAAGCGGGAGGGTTGTCCCGTCTTCTATAGACTCTTTGATTGAGTATTTATCAAGGTAACCTTTGTCGTCCTCTTTCCCGAATATTTTGAAGGTGCCTTTCCCGTAAGCTGTTTTATCAATGGGTGTGCCGGTAAATCCTATCATTGTGGCATCGGGCAGAGATCCGACAAGATAATTTCCAAGGTCGCGGCCGAATGACCGGTGCGCTTCATCAGCCATAACGAAAACATTATCCCGTTTGCAGATGTTTTTCGGTATCTTGTCAAACTTGTGAATCATCGATATTATAAGCCCCCTGAAATCAGATTCCAGAAGCTCGCGGAGCCTTCTTTTGCTTGATGCCTGTTCAATTTTGATGTCAAGTGTCCTCAGTTCCCCGAGAATACGGTCAACCCAGCCGGAAAGCTGTCCCTCAAGCTCATTTCTGTCAATCATGAGAATTACGGTTGCCTTGCCGAAAACATCTTTGTTTTCAAGTACCTGCCGGGCAGCGGTGATCATTGTAAAGGTCTTGCCCGATCCTTGCGTATGCCATATAAGGCCGGTCTTTTTTTTCCTGTCGGCGCATCTTTCAATAACTTTTTCAATGGCTCTTGTCTGATGCTGCCGCAAAATAGTTTTATGAAGCTCGTCATCCTTGATATAAAACAATATCCATTCCTTAAGCATTTTCAGGAATCGTTTCCGGTCAAAAAAATGCTTCACCTTTTTTTCAAAATTTCCCTTTGCTTCATCTTTCCAGTTAAAAAGATTCTTCCGGTCCAGGTTCCATGTTGATCCGTAATAAAAATCGATCAAATGCGTGATATCAAACACCTGCGGCGCAGTCAGCATTTCCGGAGTTTCCCTGTGATATTCCCGTATCTGGATCAGGCCTTCCTCAATGCCGTCGATTATTCTTGCGCTCTTAGTTTCTACAATGGCAACCGGAATCCCGTTTATCAGAAACATGATGTCCGCACGGTTTCTTTCTCTGCCGTTATTATACTGCCATTCGTCGGTAACCTGGAAAGTGTTGCGGTTAGGTTTGTCTAAGTCAATTGCAGTTACATTGCGCCTGCGCTTTTCCTTTTCATCAAAAATGCTCTTTTCCCCGCGCATCCAGGAAAGAATTTCCGCATTCCCCTCGATATTATTCTTAACCGCTTCAATAGCGCTGATTATTTCACCAACATTTTTCCGGGAAACCAGCCCCTTGTTAAGTTTAATCAGACTGTCTTCAAGTACGCGGTAAAACAGGGTCCCGCTTTCACCTTTTCTTAAAGTAAGCGCATCTTCACGGGACACAATCTCCCACTTGATCTCACCCGCATATTTAATCATCGGGTACTGAACAGTCGTTGTTTCGGTTCCAAGGTTTACCGGCATGGTTGTTATCCTTTTAATAACTCTTATTCTCAAAAAAACTGTTTACATTAAAACACAATACAGATATATAATATATAATATGAACTCATCATCGTTAAAGATACCAAAGTCAAATTGTTGGAATCCTCGCAAGAATCTGCCTGCCAAAATATCACTGAAAAACAAAGAACGAGACTTCACGATAAGTTTTGCCCGCGCATATATTCCAAAGATAAAATCTCTGCATTCCAAAACCCAAAAAACCGCTGTTAAGTATGCGCGGGAGATACCAATAAATGGCTGCGGAATAGCTGACTTTGTCGCTGTTTACTGTAATAAAACAAATGATAATTCACAGAGCATTCTTTCAAAAATTGATTCATCGGTCATAAGAGCTTTTGAGCTTAAAATATCCAACTGGCAAAGAGCCATGATGCAGGCTCACAGATACAGATACTTTGCAAATTCTTCTATTGTCGTTCTCCATTCCGACAAACTAAAAAATGCTCTGGAATACATTAACACTTTTAAAAAGATTAATGTCGGTCTATGGGCATTCAATCCAATAAGCAATAAGATCATCACCTGCTATACGCCGCGTCCCAGAAATCCGTTGGAGCCAAAATATAAACCCTTGGCTATGGAATTGGTTGCCAGGGCATCTAAATTTCAGCATTCCTCCTGAAAGCCTGGATTGATTCCATCAAAGCTTCCATATATTCCCTATTTGCTTCCCTGTTAACAGGCAGACCATATCCGGCAAGATTCGTATAGGTTATCTCAGCCCTATTCACCATATTTTCAAGTAACTTCAAACTTTCGTCCATGTCAGAAACGATATTTTCATTATTAAGATGTGAAATTGCCTCCCAGGATTGTAATACCTCAACTTTTCTATCAGGTTCCCCCCTCTCATAGTCACTATCACGAGGCAGGCCATTATTGATTTCAGGTATTAGTTTTACGAAAGCTTTACGCTCACTATGAGTTATCCGATTTAATAATGCATCACTTAAATATCGAATTGTCGGCAACCTCCCTCCACTGACAGTGTTAATATAACGACTCATTGAAAACATTCTTAAATTTGACCACCAGCCTGTTGCACCGGCATAGCCTCCAGCACATCCTAAGAATGGAGTTAATATATCAGAAAAACCGTTGATAACTTTAAAACCGTTGATTGACAGTGTAAAATTTAACATCATCCAGCCTGCAATAACATCCGCATGAATAAGCTCTGAACGTGAAATTTCTGTTCGGTCACCAGTAATACCTCCGCCCACAATGATATAAAAACCATCAGGCGGGTTATCCAGTGCGGTAATATCATTTAAAAATGCCTCGAATTCAGTTTGGTCAATAAGAGTAGTACGATCGATTGCTAACGTTGCAAACACCTTGCGTTTATCGCCTGTTTTCTCAAATAATTGTTGGGTTTTTCTAATAAAGTTTTTAGCAATAACCGCTTCTATGGAATTGAATGATCTTGGTATAAAAATATTTGGAGCAATAATCGATGTTAAAGGTAGATCAACAACTGTATCAAACGTATCTGCTAAAACTTTTTCAACTATTTCAGAGGATTCTAATTGACTGCGGCGTTGTGTAGAGAAATAAGGCCATTCATTTAATCCTCCAAGCTTTGCATCAGGTTGATGGGTGTAGAAACACGCATAAAATTCCGGATCTAAAAGGATCTCAGCATTGGAGGAAACCGAATTTATATCTTTAGCGTCACCTGGTATTTTCTCCATCTTTTCATAACGAGCGCTGAATATCACGCCATCTATAGTGTTATCCTTAAACCCATTAATTATTTTATCTCCTGGGCCATATCCATGCTGGGCAAACAATTTCATGACGACTCCTTTACTTTTTTAAGAAGCATTTGGATTGAAGCTGGTCTTAACGCAGGCAGTTTTTTAATTAACTGGTCAATTATTTTGCAAAAATCCGAAGGCAAATCCGGCCTTAAAGTTGATAACGACTGTGGTTGTGTTTTTAGAATCCGATACATGGTTGTGTAAGCATCCTCACCTCTTTTTCTTATGGGGTGTACTCCGGACGCATATTCATATACTGTAACTCCAGCTGAATACATATCACTGCGATAATCCAGGTTTTCCCTAAATCTTGGATTGAACATTTCAGGCGCCATATAGGGAAGTGTTCCTGGCCTGAACATTGAATTTCTCGTCAGCGCAGTACCATGTATTTTAAAAGCTACTCCAAGATCAAGTATCACAAAAGGTCTTTCATGGCTTTTCAGTTTTATTGTATTACCAGGCTTGATATCGCGGTGAATCAGGTCGTTTTCTTTAAGAAGTTTTATTGCTTTTAATAAAGTTACTGTTAAGTGAATCAGTTCGGGCAAATCCGGTTTATGGTTTTGTTTAAGTTTTGAGCGTAGATTTTCACCATCAAGAAATTCTTCGCTATAGAGGATATAATCAATTCCATTAATATTTATTAATTCAGTGGGCAATGATCCAAGATGTACGAACTCGGGAGATTTACATTTATCCAGAGCCTCTATTTCTCTTTTTACTCGGCCAATTAATTCGATACGCTCATCTTCTTTATTAATATCAGCCGGAATATATACGACTTTTATTGCTTCAAGCCTTTCATGAACATATCCTTTGTAAACCGCTTTAAAGCCTCCCTGGTTAAGGTATGAAAGTCTATCAACTTTTCCTTTTAATGAATCCTGTAATTGTTTTATATCTGGCAAATGTTCCATATATTATCCTCTATTTTTCATTTCCAGTACACATGAAGTGTCAATATCAGACTCTTTAACTCTTATTTCTCCTGTCATGAGTTTGTTCAGCATGATTTTGAACAGGTCTTGCAGGGCGGATTTTTTTGATTCATTTAATGTAAGTTTATCTTCAATTTTTCTAAGTATATTTCCAATTCTTTCTATCTCATTAGGCTCAGGAATGCCAATATGATAATCACGTATAGCTTTCCATGAAGTTCTTGGATGATTTACTCCATGAGTGGTCTGGACTGCATGATGAATAAAACGATCTAAATGCAGCAAACCAAGAATAAACCATGAGTATCTATCATTATAAGATCTTAATACAAGAATATCTGTAGAACAAATGCCATTTTCATCAGAAATGACAGCTTTATCAAGATATGGTCGCAACTTTCCATAAAGCAAATCCCCCTTTTTAAATATAGTTTTTGAGCTTTTAACATCCTTTGGCAACCCATATCGTTTTATAACGAACGAACCTGATTTAATATGTTCAAGTCCTATATAAATATCCTTGTCAGTCTGCGATGGGATACAAGATGTTGTTTGCAATGAACATAAATCGTCAAGTTTGCCTTTATCCCAACGCTCAGGCACCCTCCCAATCTCCGTCTCCTTTGTCTTCTCCCCCCGCAAACCATACGTAAAAACACGCTGCATGGTTGATTTTTTCAGTTCCTGTGCTGCTTCGATAATGGATTCTTGAACTTCAATTGCCTGCTGGATTTTTAAAAGAACTGCTGCGATTTTTTGCTGCTCTGGAATTTCCGGATAAGAGATTTCAGTTTCCTTTAATAGTTTGAAGTGACGACTATATCCTTTGCTCGGCAAGTTTAAATTTTGTAAATAATAATAAAAGTACCTTGAGCAAAATCTATCACCGCGTGGTTTAATTAGTTTTGTCCCATCTGCGCCAATTGCAAATGGAAAATCAATAAATTTAAACACTCGCGTGTGGTCACCAAAAACAATTAATGGTAGATTATCGTTTATCACCGTTGATTTATCGTTGGTCCATCCTGCTATTTTAGATTGCCCTTGATCAATAATTGGAAAATCACCACTTGGTAAATAAAAATTGGTCTGTATTTGCTTTGATCGCTTAAATCTAACAGGCTTAATACATTCTGGGAATGGTTTATTTTTCCAATCTGATGAGCAATTTTTCATTTTATTGCCACTAAGTTACTTTTAATAATTATATCCAAGTTTAGAAAACACATCTTTTAGCTCTGTGTTTATTTTAACCTCTTGCTTTTCAAACGCTTTTAGTTCGTTCAATAACTCTGGAATTTCACGATAGGTTTCTTTTTCGCTTGTATCCACATATCTTGACGGCGACAGGTTGTAATCATTCTCTTTTGCTTCCTCAGTCTTAATAACCTTTACAAAACGCTCTACATTTTCGCCTTTAATAAATGCACCTGCGATTTTCTGTATGCTTTTATCCGGTATATAATTTTTGGGTTTCCCTTTTTTGAATTCCTGGCTTGCATTAACAAGTATAATTTTGCCTTTTCTTGCAGGCGGTTTGTTTTTATTGAATATAATAATTATCCCTGCTGCGGTTGTATTATAAAAAAGGTTGTCAGGAAGAAGAATAACCCCCTCAATCAGGTCGTTATCCACAAACCATTTGCGTATCTTTTTTTCCTTGTCTTGGGTTCTGCTTCCACTGCCGCGCGTGACAGCTCCTGTGTCAATAACAACCGCAGCCCGTCCGGTCTGATTAAGCGATGCTACTGTATGCTGGAGCCAGGCCCAGTCCCCCTTGCTGGTTGTGACGCCGCCCTGTGATTCAAACCGGTCAAACGGATCATTTTCATAAACAGTTGTGGCAAACGGCTGGTTCCACATGGGATTTGCAACAACAATATCAAACTTTTTCAGACTGGAATCCGATTCCCTGAATTTCGGGTTGACCATGGAGTTTCCGCGCAAAATTTCCCCTGTCATGTCATGAATTACCATATTCATTCTTGCTATGGCATAGCTGGAACCCGTAAGTTCCTGTCCGTGAAGCTTCAAGGGACGCTGAACTTTTATTTCACGCTCCTGGAGTGCAAGTTCGCATTTTATTAAAAGCCCGGCTGATCCGCATGCATAGTCATAAACTTGTTCGCCCTGCATCGGCCTCATAATATATGCCATCAGCCAGCCGACTTCAGTGGGAGTAAAAAATTCGCCTGCGCTCTGGCCCTGTCCTTCAGCAAATTTTCTTAAAAGGTATTCATAGGCCCTGCCAAGAAAATCAGGCTCAACATCATAAAGACCGATTCTGTAGCGTGGATCGGAAAGTGCTTCAATGACACCGGAAAGAGCTGCATCACTGATCTCTCGCTCATTGTTTCGGGTCTCATTATAGTCAACAATATCAATCACACCTCCAAGATCAGGGTTCTTTTTAACAATTGCCCTTACTGTTGAAGTAAGCTGCTCTCCAAGTGTTTTGGGCCTGCGTTCTTCGGGCCAGTCAAACTGCTCACGCCCACTGACAACCGGCCAGCGCGCCTCGGGCGGTATAAAAAATCTTACAAGGGTATTGTCAGCGTCGATAATTGAAAGCGCTGTCTCCCTGTTGCCATATGTTTCGGAAAGCCTATCCACTTCATCTTCAAATACATCTGAAAGCCTTTTTATAAATACAAGCGGCAAGATATAATCTTTAAATTTTGGAGCATCCTTTTCCCCCCGGATAGAACATGCGGCGCTCCAAAGCATCTGCTCCATGGATTTAGCACCGAGAACATCGTTTTTAGATATTTTTCTGGGGCGTTTCTTTACAAGGCCAGCACTGTCTTGTGCCTTTTCAAGATCACTCTGCTCAAGTCCAATCTCCTCAATCAATGCAAAAATAGCCTTTCTTGCCTTGCCCCGCGGCTTGATTTTTTCATTCTCCCATCGGTTTACCGTGGCAAATGAAACCTCGAGTTTTGCGGCAAGCTCTTCCTGGCTCATGTTCAATCTGCGTCTGATCTCCCTCACAACCTTGCTGATATCTCTGATTTCCAACATGACTCCCCCCGTAATTATGTTATAAATGCTATAGCATAATTACGTTATTGTCAAGTTTTTATTGAAAAAAATATTGGCGCAAGTGTTACTTGTTTCAGTTGTTTAATTATATATAACAATATAACATAATACTCTTTTATATCACATATCATAAAAAAGTGGAATTTCTCCAACCATAACACAGGAGGGCTAAGCTATGTATTTTGAAGTTTCAGGAGTCCATGTATCCCCGTTAATACCTTTTATTGTCGCATTTGTTGTTTCCACATTTACCTCCATGGGGGGGGTGTCCGGAGCCTTTCTTCTTTTGCCCTTTCAGGTCAGCGTTCTTGGTTTTATCAGCCCTGCTGTAAGCCCAACAAATCTTGTTTACAATATTGTCGCAATTCCCAGCGGTGTGTACAGATATATCAAGGAAGGAAGGATGGCGTGGCCTCTTGCATGGGTAATTATTGCAGGCACGCTTCCCGGTGTTTTTATCGGGGCTATTATTCGGATAAAATATCTTCCTGATCCGAAGAATTTTAAATTTTTCGTCGGGTGCGTTCTACTTTATATCGGGCTAAGGCTCTTTTATACTTTAATACAAAAAGGCGGTAAAACACAAAAAACCAAAGAGCTTGAAGAAAGATTCAAGCAAAAGTTCGATAAAATCAGGAAGGGCGATGAATCCGGCCATGATCATGAGGTCAGGATTAAAACAGTCAAGTTTTCATTGACTCGTTACACCTATAGTTTTTATGATGAAACTTTCACCTTTAATACTATTGCATTGTTTGCGCTTACATTTGTTGTTGGAATAATCGGCGGAACTTATGGAATAGGGGGCGGTGCAATTATCGCCCCGTTTCTTATGGCTGTTTTCGCCCTTCCGGTATATACGATAGCAGGAGCAGCGCTTTTAGGCACATTGTTGACCTCTGTTGCAGGGGTAATTTTTTACACAATAATAGCGCCGTATTATGCGCATACAGGCCTGGCGATTGCTCCTGACTGGGCGCTGGGCGCGCTGTTTGGAGCAGGCGGTCTTGCAGGCATGTACTGCGGGGCAAGATTGCAGAAATTTATGCCCGCAAAGATAATTAAAATCATTCTTGCAATTATAATAGTGCTGCTTGCCGCAAAATATATTATCAATTTCTTGTTGTAATGTTGATGGGTTCAACACCTGATTGCTGGCCCCTGACAACTATCAATTAAGCTTTTCGCTCAATTGAGGTGATAGATTGAAAATACGAAATAATCGTCGACCGGTTTTCATCCAGCGGGCTGGGAGTTCATTTTGATTTCACCTTTAAGCATCTTCTTTAAGCCTTCGAGAGTGCCCTTCCACACAGCATCATCTCCTGCCATTATTGATACTATTACATTTTCTTCCACGCTTACTTCCAAAACAATATCTTCCTCCCCAACCTTGAATACCGCTTCTCCCCATCTTTCTGCCGGAAGGCCCGTGGCTTCACAATCGTAATCAGTGCGAATTTCTCCGTACATCCTTATATTACTCATTGTTTCCTCCTTATTTTTTATTTCTCAACCGCCTTGAAACCTCTTTCGTCAAATCAAGCACCTTTATTGCACTTTCTATGTTCAGTGACCCTGTACCGCAACTTGGAGTTATAAGGGACTGAGCCAGTATTTGCGACCTGTCAATGCCGAGCAGCTCTATTTGAGCAGCCTTATCCTCCCATTTTGATACAAGCGAATCGGTTGTTTCTCTGTCAATATCTTCAGCATTTGAGGTCGGCACAATCCCCCATGCCAGGATGCGGCCCGAATCCATAAACCTCTTAATTTGCTCAGGGTAAAGAATGAACCTGTCAAAAAAGGAATAGGCATCAAAGCTGACAATATCTGCGGAAGATTCCAGAACCAGCGACCAGTCTGCATTGGCGCAGACATGTATTCCAACAAGGCCGCCTTCGGAGTGTACTGCTTCAAAGGTTTCTTCAAAGCATTTTAAAATCTCATCACGTGATATGCTGATAAATGCAGATGAACCGAATCCTGCAATGGCAGGCTCATCGAAAAAGATCATCACCGGACATTTGAATTGAGAAAGCTGCCTGACCTGCCATTTGCTTTTCATGGCCAATAGCTTTACGGCAGCGTCCCTTATCTGGTGGTTATAAAAAATAGATCTTCCATTTTGGTCGTTTACACCTGTGCCGAAAGTTATTGGGCCTGTGATTTGCCCTTTGACTGCAATCAAAGGATTGGAAAGGGTCTTGGTCTGTTTTATAAATTCAAAAAAACCCGTGGCTGTATCGGTTGTAAGGGCAAATCGCGACGATAAAAGATCGGCCAGGCCTTCAGTTACAGCTATGTAATCTTCGTAGAATGAAACAAGTTCATTGTCAAAATTATTGCCGGCTGTGTCTATAAATGATCTGTCATTTTCAATGGTTAGACCGGGCATTCCCGGCAGAAATTGAGCCAGCATTCCTTCTTCTTTAAAAACAGGCAATTGAACCCATAATGGTATTTCAGGGGTATATTTATAAACAAGCTTTATAGCTTCCGAGTGGTTGCCTATCGGAAGGCTTCCGATCAAAACCGGAAGACAGTTTGCATGAAAGTTTTTAATCATTATTTTTCTTCCTTTTCCAAAGGTCTTACAGCGAGACTGAGGTATCTATTATTTTCTTCGTATATCAACCTTTTACTCCTCATCATCTTTAAAAATTTTATAATCCTGTCTTCACCTATCTGCGGAAAATTGGCTATAATACGTTTTAACGAACGATTGGTCCGGCAAAAAAGGTATATATCTCTGTAGATTCCGTTCACACGATGCGTCAGCGGATCCGCTCCCGGGCGTTTTTGACGGATGATCAAAAAATCGCCTCCGTCACGAAAGCTGAGAATTGGTGAATATGAAAGACCGCTGTGGAGTTCGGCATACGACTTTTTCCAGGCTTTTACCTTTTTCTTAACAGGTTGCCACAATTTTTTCTGATATACACGGTCCATTCTAAAAGATTGTATCATAAAACTAATCGATTGAAAAACATCCGGTGGAAATAATGCGGCATAGTTGGGGTGGTTAAAAACCGCTGTAAGGCCGGAGGCATGCCGGTTATCCCAGACAGGGCTTCCAAGCCCTAACCAGAAGTTAACGACTCTTAATGGGTGAAAAGGGAATGCAAAATCAATGGCGCGCAAAGTTTCCTTTACATCGGTTATATCACTTCCGGGAAAGCAAAGAATCAGGTTTGATATGTCGGCAATGCCGAGTTCCTCGCAATGTTTCATTACTTCCAGATTCTGGATGCAGGTAGTCCCTTTATTAAACTTTTTGAGAAGCCGGGTGCTTAATGCTTCAATGCCTATCTGAACCTCTTCAACACCGGCTAAGCGCATGGCTTTTAACACCTCATATGACGTGGTTGCCCGTATCTCTGCAAACATGCGCAGATCTTTGCCCAGGTTATGAAGGCGTAAAAATATTTCCTCACTCTCCCTCAACGGAAGCAGATTATCCATGAAGGCGATAGACAGGGTTTTATGCTTTTTTGTCAGATAGTCAATTTCAGATGCAACCTGCTTAGCCCTTTTTTTTCTGTAGCCGCTCCACTGAAGATTAAGATTGCAAAAGGCGCAGCCTTTTTGTTCACCCGATTTTGTTATAGATTTCCACCAGCAGCCTCTGGAAATTTCGGCACACAAAGTCGGGAAAAAGGTTTTATCCGGTCTAAATGTTTTAAGCAAATCAAAGTAATCATCATAATCGGGCGGCGGCAATGAGGTTATATCATTTATTTGATTAAATGAAACATCACCGATTATATTGGAACCGTTTCTTGATACAAGTCCGGGAATAGAAGGTGTTTTACTGTTGCCGTCAGATTTCATTAAATAACGGATTAATCCGGCCACAGGCAGCTCACCTTCGCTGCTAACTACATAGTCTATCTCGCTGAATGTCTCAAGCAGCTGATAGATCGTATCTCCGGCAAATACCGAACCGCCCGTCACTATACGAAGATTCGGAAAGCTTTTTTTTATTTTTCTGATAAAATAAAGAGAGGAAGTGAGTTGACAAAGACAGATTGAAAAACCAACGAGCCCGAATTTACCCCAGTCTATAGCCTTTATCATGTTGTCGGATACTTCTTTAATCCTGGCTGTGAGCGCATCAAAGTCGGTTTTTCGAAGCCCTGTATTGTTTTTTGCCTCGCGATAAAAAACCTTTTTAATTTCATTAAGCTGCTTAGGAAATAACAGGGCCGCATATATTGATTCCGCGGGCCATGTCCTTTCCGAAATTTCATGATAAAGTTTGTAGCCGATTCTTTCCGCTACCTTTAAATACAGGTGAAGCGCCTTTATTTGCAGTTTCGGAAACTTGGATTTCAAATAGGCCTTTAATGCTCCAAGCTGAATCGATGGCCGGCTATAAAGGGGCCATGGAGTGGAAACTAAAACAATAGGTTTCAAGCGGTCTGCCATAGATGATTTTGTCCTGCAGGGCTTTGTTTTTTCATTTATCCCGGTATGGTTCTATGTGGATGGTGACATCCTTAATGCCATGGATATTTTCCTTGATTTTATCTTCGACTAAATGTGCTATCTTATGCGCCTTGTCTAAAGAAATATAGCGCTTGATATGACAATGCATATCAACGTGAATATATCCCTCCCAACCACGGCTTCTTATTTTGTGGCAATCTTCAATGCCGTTTATAGCCATGGCTATGGTCTTTATCTGTTCTTTATCCACAGCCGCCGAATCGACAAGTACTTTGAAACTTGTTTTAAGGATCTTGATTCCAGCGTAGCCGATGAATATGCTGATTAAACATGCTATTATAGGATCGACGATCGGATATCCTGCCCGAATGACTAAAAGGCCAATTATTACGGAAGAGGTAGTAAAGATATCTGCCGCGGTGTGGAGTGAGTCTGATATCAATATTTGACTTTGGAGCAAGCGGCCCTTATTGCGCTCATATAGCATAACCACAATATTAACCAATAAGGTAATCGCCATGACTACGAAGCTTGTCGCGTCAATTTCGGGCTGGACAGGATGAGAGAAGCGTTCTGCCGAGTTGCTCAGGATGTTGAAACAGACCAGAAAGAGGAGCAGAGCAATGCCTGCTGAGGCAAGGCTCTCATACTTGGCATGACCGTAAGGATGGCGTTCATCTCTGGGCCTGGAAGCCATCCATATTCCGAACAGACCGATAATGTTGGATGAACCGTCGGACAATGAATGATAGCCATCTGCCATAATGCTGGCGCTATTCGTCAACCAACCATAAAACAGCTTGGCAGCCGCAACGCCAAAGTTCAGGATCAAGACAATCCATAAGACCCTGCTGATCCGGCGAAATCTGTCTTGTTCTGCAATATGTTCCATCTTAAAAATTATTGCATTGCTTCGATTTTTTGGCAAGATTATTTTTTGGATTGCCGGAAATGCCGGCAGGCGCTCAACAATAAAGGCCCACACTTGTGTCAGTGTGAGCCTTTAATCGTTTATATAAAAGTGTGATTATTAGAATATTTCACCAAAAGGTTTACATCATAATTGTCATTGCGAGCGATAGCGAAGCAATCTCAATGCCTTACACAAAAAGGGATTGCTTCGTCGCTCCGCTTCTCGCAATGACAGAAAAATGCTATTCTATATGATCATTGTTTTAATGAAATGCTCTACTATTTTGCAAGATCAGGTTGATAAACCAGTTTTTTATTTATGCTATAGGACCAGGGAAGTCCTTCATTGCGCCAGCCACCAAGCTTGCGCTGGCCGCAATAGGCGCTTGATTTGCATTTTACCTTGCCCCCTTCAAAACCGCCCATTACATTAAACACCTTGTTTTCGGCAAATCCCGCCCTAACCGCTTCGTTGCATGCAGCGCAGCTCCTGCTGCCGCTCCGGCACATAAATAACAATGTGTCGGTCTTTGGATTGAACCGGGCCAGAAGATCCTTGCCAAAATCCGGATTAACGGTCATTCCATATTTTTTCTTTCCGAACTTGCCGGTCCAGAATTGTAAAGGGATATTGCAGGCTCCTTTGGGGTGGCCGATCAATTGATATTCGGCGCGTGTTCTGCAATCAATTAAAAAGGTATGGCCGGGATCTTTTTCAATCATCTCAACGGCCTGCGAAGGCGTGACATCCCCACCGATATGAGCCTTTTTTACCTTGTAAGCGAATCCTGCAAAGGCAAGCCCGCTTAAAATAAAAACAAGCGCCAATGATAAAATCAATGTTTTTTTAACGTGCTTCATTTTTCCCTCCTTAATATTAAATTAGTTATTTATGAACCTTTTTACTTAGCCATCTGCAGTTAAATTCGTGACTTTTTACGACGCCATCATTATTGAGCTTTCTTTATTAATTTACAATTTTTACAGGTTCCGGTATCTTATTGTCTGGAACGATTACACCGGCATTAGCATTTAATTCCCAGCTGGTTACATCCTGTTTTTGCAGAAACAGTGAAGCATTGTCGTGACAATTATTACAGGTCTTGTTCTGCGGGGTTATCCGCTGAATACTGTGGGGTGTATCAAGCTTCCAGGTCGGAAGCTTATCAAAATCCGCCAGTCCATTCTTTACATAAAAATCAAACAGTCCCGGATCTGCCGGCGGATGGCGCAAAACCACATAGTTATAAGGCCTCTCGTTTGTCTTGTTTATGTTGAGTCCGATTTTAAAGAGCATTTTGGTCTCTCCGGACTTGTAAAAGGGGAGCCCTTTTTTATCGGTTCCCACATGGCAACCAAAGCAGTTTTTATTGGCTACAGCATGACAGACCTGGCATGCAACCTTCTCTCTGTGAATGCTATGCGATCTGGTTTCAGGTTTTTCAGACAGAACATTTGGGTGGCATTTTTTGCATACCGGTCGCTCGGGAAGATCAAACCTGCTGGACAGACCTGAGGCATCAGCGTGCATCTCTTCTCCGGTGTGGCAGTCCATGCATGTCATCTCCTTTTTCTCATAATGAACATCTGCCGGATATCCGTCGTTTAAACCTGTAAATTCTCCGTACACCCGGCCGCTGTGGCAGCTCGAACATGTTGTGTCCATACACGGTTTTTTCTGGAAGAGATGACCGGCCAGAAAGCCGCCTTTGGCGTAATTAGGACGGCTTACATGGCACTGACCACAACTGGAGTGACAAGCGTTGCAGTGTTTATCTTTTGCCAGGCAAACCTTTTTAAAAACCTCTTTATCTTTTTTGTTGGCTCGCTTTTTTATAATGCTTGAAAATGGGGCCAACGTATAATGGAGGCTGCTTGTGGCGGTTGCGGCAATGTCTTCGTGGCATTCCCCGCAAGCTTTGTTGGCCTCAGGAAAGGTGGGGTCTCTAACGATACCGGTGTGAGCGGTCTGCCAATCCGGATCTTTGGGATTCCCGTTATGACAGGTCTCGCATCTGATTTCTCCATGCGCGGTTTTTAAGAAAGAAGGATTGACATAAACCTTTTCATAAAGCTCCAACGGAGCCAGAGGTCCGCCTCACCCTTCACCGGATGTTTCAGCGGATTTACCTGGTTTTGGCTTGATCTTTTCGATCTCCCAGCTAAGACGGATCAGTTTCGATACGTTTGTATGGCAATTAACACATTGACTTGAGCTGCCAATTCCTTTGGCAATGGAGGTTTCTGGGTTGAGGGTGATAAAAGATAGGAATATTAATATCAGAATTGTAGCCGGCAAGACAAATTTTTTCATACTATGCAGCCTATATATAGATACCTTTGTAACATATACTGCAGAGGTATTTATATGTCAAGTTTTTTTCGTTGTTGCCGGTTTTTAACCCTTTACGGCATTGTCATTGATAGAAATTAAGGGTGCGAAACTTGAGTTATTGTTATTGACCTGTTTGATCAAAGCGGGTATTGGGGTATTGTGTTAAATATCAGGCAATGGCTGGTGCGTCACGAAACCGTCAATTTTAGAGGAAAACCAATGACTTTTGAAACAAAGGAACAAGTTTTAGAAAAGATACTATCTCAGGAAAAACCAAAATGTCCTCACTGTGGCAAAGAGATGAACTTATGGGAGGCGCCTTCTATTCCCATGGGCGATGGCCTTGGGTGGGGCGAACCTTACCTGTTTGTATGTTTTAATGATGAATGCTCATTATATGTTAAAGGGTGGGATAATGTGCTGGAAGAATTCGGCCATAATGCCTCCTACAGGTGTATGTGCTATCCCAGTTCAGGGAAGTTCGAATGTATGCCTGTATTCGGTCGATCCGGAGCAAAAGGGCAGGTTGTTGATGAACAGGTTCTTATGCAGGAGGAGATACTGAAAGAGGCTATAAAGAAAGGGTTTTCAATTCTTGCCGGCTGTTATGTGGAAAAGGATGCTGTCACGGTATTAAGGCTGCTTTTAGATGTAACAGAGCCGGCAAAGGTCAGGCTTAAAGCAGCCGAAATGATTGGTGATATTGGAAGCCTGGAGGCAATCGATCCAATCAGAAATGTAAAATTCGGCAACGAACTTATTCAAAAACAGGTCGATGATTCTATAAAAAAGATACATGAAAAATATTATACACGGGAATGTCCGTTCTGCGCTGAAATAATCAAAAAAAGAGCCAAAGTCTGCAAGCACTGCGGCAAAGAGGTCGCGGGCTTGTAATTATTTTTTCTCCGTCTTTTCAAGAGAAAGCTTTTTCAACCTGTCTCCGTTTTTATCGATACGATGGCTCATAAGCATGGTTTCTCCCTTTGGATTCCCTTCTAAAAATACGCAACAATGCGCAACTAATAAATAAAATTTGTTGCGCTATCTTGTTTAAATTGCGAGCCAAACTTGTGAAGAGTTTGGCTGAACTGGACAGCTACCACTGGTGTGGGCATGCTGCTGTGGAAAAAATAATTGGCAAGATCGGGCAGTCGGGCGGAAAAGTTTGAATACGAATTGCTGGAAATGGAGATCGAATTCACGGAGGAGCAAATGGTTGACATCGAACTGTTAGAGGAGCTGGGGCATGTTGTTGTTGCCGATATTATGGTAACCGAAGTGATTACCGTGGAGCCTGACGAGCGGCTTGAAACTGTGCTGAAGATATTTAGGGACAAAACCTTCAAGGGAGTCCCAGTTACAAGCAAGGGCCGTCTGCTTGGTGTGGCCTATGCAGTCGATCTTCTAAAGGCCTACTTTATGTCAAAAACTGACATCATCGATATCGACGAAACATTCACTCTTGTCAGTCTGATGAATACAAAAGGTGGGGTCGATCGGTTTATGAGTTTAAGACCGGTAACTGTATATCCTTCAGACGAGATCGTGAAAATTGCGAAAAAAATGGCAAAGACCGACACATATACATTTCCTGTTGTCAAGAAGGGAACGGTCAGCCCGCGTGATAACGGAATTTTTCTGGGTATAATTACTCTTTCTGATATAATCCCATTGATCTACCAGGCAGTTGTGAGGAGACAATAACCGATTATGTTTGATACGATTCTTGCCCTATCATTACTTCTTTTTCTTTCGAAGTTGATCGGAAACATCTTTGTCCGAATAAAACAACCTGCTATTTTAGGTGAACTGATGGCAGGAATCCTTCTCGGTGTTCACGTGCTCGGACCCTTTCTTTTTTCAGAACCCCTGTATAAAATAGAATATATGCAAGTTCTTTCCCAGATCGGAGCGATGTTTCTTCTTTTTATGGCGGGCTACAGCCATGTCAAGATAGACAAACTCCTGAAATTTGGAGGCCGCTCGATTGCTATCACCTGTGTGGAGGTCCCTCTCTCTTTTGCCGCTGGGTTCGGGATAGGTTATCTGTTTCATTATGGCATAATAGCGAGCCTTTTTACTGGACTGGCACTTTCCATTACAGGCATCGGAGTGACTGTGAGGATATTGATGGACTTGAACCGCCTTCAGACCGACTATGGCATGAATATACTCGGAATAGCGATTCTGGACGCCACTTTTGGATTGTTTTTTCTATCGTTTCTAACCGCATTTGCATATTCGCAAGAGGAGATTTCTCTGTACGCAATGGGTATTACCATTTTAAAGATCGGTTTCTTTTTTGGTGGCGCCATCCTATTTAGCAAGGTCGTTCTTTTTCCCATTGCTTTGCTGGCTGATTACATGAACGTTGTTGAGTCAAAGGTGGGGTTGATCCTTTCAACCCTATTTTTATTTAGTTATGTGGCTAACTGGGTTGGGCTTCATTTTATCATAGGGAGCTTTGTAGCCGGTATCATCATTGCGAGACACTCGGATTTTACACAGAAAGAGATCAAGCATAAACTGAATGGAATTGCGTACGGTCTTTTTGTGCCGATTTTTTTTGGTGTACTTGGAGCACGAATCGATTTTGGGATATTAAAAGATGGCGGGCTCTTTGCTATGGCTTTTGTACTGACTGGAATACTTGCCAAATTCTTGGGTGGAACCCTTGGCGCAAAGATTATCGGATACCCTGTGATGAAAGCGTTTGTTTTGGGGACCGGATTGATCCCCAGAGCAGGAGTTGGGTTAGTCATAGCCTCTCTTGCTCTTTCTGCCGGCATCATTGACGAAAAGATATTTGCTGCAGTGGTGGGAATGGTAGCAGTAACAGTGATATTCACCCCGCTGGTTTTGAAATATGCAATACAGATTCTTGAGACAAAGGAATCAAAATGAGAAGAATACAGCACCGTAGTCTCTGAAAGACAAGGGCTTTCACGAAGCGAGGAATTCCTCTTTGGCAGAGAGATCGTTAACTATGCGCATAACTGTACGGTCTGGGTGGTTGAATAGACGATCAAAGAATTTCCGGTCATCTCTTCTGGTTTGTCAATGTCTAAAATATTTAGGATTGTAGGGGCAACATCTGCAAGGATGCCGGATTTTAAGCCAACATCCTTGTAATTATCGCCAACCAATATAAAAGGAACAGGATTGAGTGTATGCGCGGTATGAACATGGCTGTTTTCATTTATCATCTTTTCCGCATTCCCATGATCCGCGATAATCAGAATAACTCCGCCTATCAGCCGCATTTCATCGACAATTTTTCTTACACACCTGTCAACTGTTTCACATGCCCTGATTGCAGCATCAAGAATCCCTGTATGACCCACCATATCCATGTTGGCAAAATTTAGAACAATCAGGTCGTAGTTGTTTGATCTCAAGCGTGAAATAACCTCTTCAGTCACCAGAGGGGCGCTCATTTCCGGCTTTAAGTCATAGGTTGCAACCTCGCGCGGCGATGGGATGAGGCATCGATCCTCGAACGGAAAAGGCTTTTCTTCTCCGCCGTTAAAAAAATAGGTTACATGGGCATACTTTTCTGTTTCCGCAATTCTGAGCTGTCTTAATCCCTGCTCGCTTACTACCTGCCCCAGGATTTTATTTAGATGAACAGGCGGAAAAGCCAGAGGCAAGCTAAACTTTTCATCATATAAGGTCATGCAGAGATATTCACAAAGCTTTGGCAATGGTTGTCTTTTAAATGGATCAAAAACCGTGTCTGTAAAGACGTGAGTTATCTGTCTGGCACGGTCGGCGCGAAAATTGAAAAATATAATTCCATCACCATCTTTTATTGTTCCTTGGGCATTATCATCCTTGCCTGTAATTACGGTTGGGCGGATAAATTCATCGGTTTCCTCCCGCATGTAGGCATTTTTTACCGCTTCTACAGGATCCTTTTCTTTTATTCCTTCACCCAGTGTGTACAGACGAAAAGCCTTTTCCGTACGGTCCCATCTGTTATCCCTGTCCATAGCATAGAAACGGCCGCAAATGGTCGCAATAAAGCCGAAATTGATAGACTCGATATAATTCTGCAAATCTTTCACATATCTTGCTCCACTGTCGGAGAGTGTGTCGCGGCCATCGGTTATGACATGTATATAAACCCGGCTAAGCCCCTTTTGTTTAGCCATATTTAGAAGGGCAAACAGATGATTCAGATGGCTGTGTACGCCTCCGTCTGAAACAAGCCCCATCATGTGAAGCACGGAATTATCAGTCTTTACTTTGGACATTATTGAGCTTATCACCTGATTTTCGTAAAATGATCCATCATTAATTGCCGTGTTGATTCTGAGTAAATCCTGAAAGACTATCCTTCCTGCCCCAATATTTAGATGGCCAACCTCGGAATTGCCCATTACACCTTTTGGAAGCCCCACAGCTTCACCGGAACACAGCAGTTTGGTATTCGGATATTCTTTCTTCAGCCTGTCCAGGCAGGGAGTCTTGGCAAGATAAACAGCGTTTCCATTATGATTGGGGTTGATTCCCCATCCATCCAGAATCATCAACATGCAGGGTCTTGAGTTATTTTTCATATTACTTATGCTTTCACATCTTCAATTTAGGGATTCGCTTCGCTTAATTGCGAATTTAGGAATTTAGGAATTGAAGGTATTCTATTGATTTTAATCCCTTAATTCCTCAATTCCCTAATCTCTCAATTCTCTTTGCATCTGTCCATAGTCCTTCAAGGTCATAGAAACTGCGCAAAGGTTCATAAAAAACATGAATGATAACATGGCCGTAGTCGATCAAAACCCAGTGTCCTTCCTTTACACCCTCTATGCCAAGCGGCTTTATTCCGTGCTTTTTGAGATCGACCTGAATAAATTCGGCAATTGCCATGACCTGGCGGTTTGAACTGCCGCTGCAAATGATAAAAAAATCTGCAATAGAGGTCAGTCCCCTAACATCAAGAAGCACAAGGTCAATCGCCTTTTTCCCCATAACTGCTTTAACGTAATGGGCAAGAAACTCATCAAGATCATTGGTCATAGATAAAGTCCTTTTGTTTTAATAAATTCTTCTACCTTTTCAGGCACCAGAGACTTAATAGACATGCCCTGGTTGATAAGTTTGCGTATTTTTGTTGACGAAATATTTATTGGGCTTACATCAAAGAAAAAGACAGGCTGTTTATCAGAATGGATATAGCATGATTGCGAAAAGGAATAGTTGTAACCGTGAGATATGCTCTTTTTCAGATAATTTTCAATAGATTTCAGGATAATGGATCTATCAGAGCTCCCTGTCCCCGGCCTGGGAATTACAATAAAGGAGGTAAGCATGAAAAGATCCGTATAAGATTTCCATGTGTCTATCTCAAGGAAAGCATCAAGGCCGAGGATAAGATAAAGCCGGCTGCCTTTCGGCAATATGGATTTGAAATGGCAAACAGTATCGATTGTATATGAAGGCCCTGAACGTTTCAGCTCAACATCGGAAACAGTGACCGATTTAATAAGGGCGGGACAGCCTGCAACAGCAAGGCGTATCATCTCCATACGGTTTTTTGCGTCAGCCAGATCTTTTTGCTCTTTATGTGGGGGAAGGGCGGATGGAATAAGATAACTTTCATCTAAAGAAAACCCTTTTTGCACTTCTTCGACAGCCTTTAGATGTCCATTATGAATCGGATTAAATGTACCGCCAAAAAGTCCTATATGCATTACTTAAAGCCTTATCTGCCCGTCCCCGAAAACTACAAACTTAGTAGTGGTAAGCTCCTCCACTCCCATTGGTCCAAAGGCATGTAGTTTAGAAGTGCTTATGCCGATTTCGGCTCCCAAACCGAGCTGCCCGCCATCATTAAACCGGGTTGAGGCATTAACCAGGACAACCGAAGAATCGACTTCGCGTATAAAACGCCTGGCTCTCTTATAATCTGAGGTAACAATAGCTTCCGTATGGCTGGAACCGTATTTTGCCATGTGTGCGATGGCCTGATCCATATCCTCCACCACCTTTACAGCAATAACGAGGTCCAGGTATTCGGCAGGCCAGTCCTTTTCCGCTGCCTTTGTTACTTTTGGCAGGATACGGCATGTTTCAGAGCAACCCCTGATTTCAACTCCCGCCTTAACAAAGCGTTTTTCCATGGACGGCAAAAATTCCTGGGCCACTGATTTGTGAACAAGCATTGTCTCCATGGCATTGCATACGCCGGGGCGCTGAACCTTTGCATTGAAACAGAGTTCTTCAGCCATAAACAGATCTGCGCTATCATCAACGTATACATGGCATACGCCTTTATAATGTTTTAATACAGGTATCTTTGAATTTTCCACGACAAAACGGATCAAACCCTCGCCGCCACGCGGTATAATAAGATCAATAAATTCCTCCTGATTTAAAAGTGCGTTGACGGCCGCCCTGTCTCTAACAGGCACAATATTAACCGCAGCCTTTGGAAGCCCGCTTTCAACAAGAGCGTGGCCTATAATTCCGGCTAATGCCTGATTAGAATGGAGCGCCTCAGATCCACCGCGAAGCACAACTGCATTGCCGGCTTTCAGGCAAAGGCCGGCAGCATCTACGGTGACGTTTGGCCGTGATTCATAAATTATGCCTATAACACCCAGAGGTATGCGCATACGCGCCACCTGCAAACCGTTGGGCCTTATCCATGTTTTGCTCATAGAACCGACAGGGTCGTCAAGCTGCGCCACTTCCCTCAGTCCATCAGCCATAGATTTTATAGTCGAATCAGATACAGTGAGCCGGTCAATCATTGCACTTGAAAGCCCCATCTCCTTTGCGCGTGAAAGATCCTTATTGTTTTCTTTTTTTATATATGAAGCTTCTTTTTCAATTTTACCGGCAATTCCGATAAGAACCTCGGTTTTTTTAATTGACGGGCATTTTGCCATCTCTATTGAAGCAGATCTTGCGGCTTTTGCCATTTCCAGAACCGTTAATCCAACAGACATTTTTCCCCCTTGTCCCCCTTGTTTTTTTACCACGAAGAACACAAAGAAATTATAAAACCATTAATTCTGATGAACTCGTAAAAAGTCTGTCATTCTCGCGTAAGCGGGAATCCAGAAGTGTACAACTATTTGAAAAGACTGGATTCCCGTTTTCACGGGAATGACAAAATTGTGCATATTTCGACTTTTTACGACGCCATCAATTCTATGTGTCTTGGAATTTCTATCCGCCTGCGGCGGAAAATTCCTACGACTTTAGTCAAGTGGTTGACCACTCGACTACTTGACTACTCGACCAATTGCAAAGCAGATTCTAATCATAATATGTAATAGCCAGGTTGTCTCTATGTATAACTTCGTCATAAGGCTTATATCCGAGACACTCCTTAATCTTGCTTGACCTGAGCCCCATGATCTTACGTATATCGGCTGCGCTGTAGTTGACAAGGCCGGTTCCCAATTTTTTATTATCATCCATTTGAAATTCTACAGGCGCTCCGACACTGAATTTACCTTCCACACCAATAATACCGCCTGGAAGAAGACTCTTCCCTTTTTTAAGTATTGCGGTTGCGGCGCCGTTATCAATTTTGATAACCCCCTTGGGCTTCAAACTATAAGCGATCCAGCATTTACGTCCTGCAAGCTTTTTCTTTTTCGGAACAAAAAAGGTTCCGTACTCTTTTCCGGAAAGAATCTTTTTCAAAATATCAGGTTTTGCGCCACCGGCAATTACCATGGGTATCCCTGCTGAAGTAACCTTTTTGGCGGCATTTATTTTTGCAATCATTCCCCCGGTTCCGAGAGCGCCTGGAATATCGCCCGCAAGTTTTTCAATGCTCCTTTTTATTGTGGATACAACCGGAATCAGCTCTGCATCCGGATTGCTGCGAGGATCTTTATTATAAAGCCCGTCAATATCGGTAAGATTGATTAGAATATCGGCATCCATCAGCATTGTAATCATGGCGGCAAGATTGTCATTATCTCCAAATCTAATCTCTTCCACTGCAACAGTATCGTTTTCGTTAATAATCGGAACAAACTGCCATGACAACAAGGTGTTTAAAGTGTTTCGAGCATTTAAGTATCTTTTTCGGTTGCTGAGATCTTCGCTGGTCAGAAGAATCTGAGCTACTCTTTTCCCATATCCGACAAATGCCTTTTCATACTCCATGATAAGTCCGGCCTGACCGACAGCGGCAATTGCCTGCCTTTTGGGGATTTCATCCGGCCTTTTGGAAAGTCCGACTTTCTTTATCCCTGATGCCATAGCCCCGGATGAGACAAGGATAATCTCTATTCCTCCGTCAATAAGATAACAAACCTGCCTGCTGATGGACCTGACAGCTTTTAGGTTCAACCCGTTATCTTTGGTGAGGACTCCGCTGCCAATTTTAACAACAACACGCCTTGCGCAATCAAAACATGATTTTCTGTTTTTATTCATACGTTTTATCTAATATCTCAAGAATCTGTAATATTAAATGGTTAACCCCTTTTCCGGTAATGGCGGAAATTAATGCTATGTTCTTTTCCTTGGCAGCGGATTGAAATATATTTGCCGCTTCTTTGGCGCCTGGAATATCAAGCTTATTCAATACAACAATTTGAGGCTTTTTTGCAAGATTCTTGCTGTATAGCGCAAGTTCCATGTTTATAGTATTATAAACATTAAGGGGATGGTTCGTGTCAATAGAGGATATATCGATAAGATGAACAAGGATTCGGGTTCGCTCTATGTGTTTTAGAAATCTTATACCCAGCCCGGCCCCTTTATGTGCTCCTGATATCAATCCGGGTATATCAGCGACAACAAAAGGTTCTCTCTTGTTTGTTTGAACTACGCCGAGGTTGGGTGTAAGTGTTGTAAAGGGGTAATCGGCTATTTTGGGTCGCGCTGAAGAAATTACGCTGATAAGGGTGGATTTCCCTGCATTGGGAAGACCGATAATGCCCACATCCGCAAGGAGTTTGAGTTCTATCTTTAGAGTTAGTGTTTCGCCAGGTTCACCCGGCTGGGCAAATCGCGGTGTACGGTTTGTTGACGATTTAAACCGTGCATTTCCCTGGCCGCCTCTGCCGCCTTTTGCTATCACAAAAGCTTCGCCTGGTTTAACAAAATCTTTTATTAGCTGTCCGGTTTCGGAGTCAACAACCAGGGTGCCAATGGGAATTTCTATTTTAAGATTTTTGCCGTTCTTGCCTGCTTTTTTTTTGCCCTGTCCGCCGGTGCCATTTTTAGCTTTCAGAATATTCTTGTATCGAAACTGATACAAAGTACGTTTTCGTGATGTTGCTACAAAAACAACATTCCCGCCTTTCCCGCCGTCTCCTCCATCCGGTCCTCCGCGGGGTATAAATTTTTCACGTCTGAAGCTTACACATCCGCGACCTCCATCCCCGGACTGAACAGTAATAATCGCTTCGTCAATGAATTTCACTCTGCATAAACACTTACTTTCTTGCGCGAACGGCCCATTCGTTCATAAGCAACAATCCCGTCAACAATGGCAAACAATGTATAATCCCGACCCATTCCAACATTATACCCTGGATGAATCTTTGTCCCAAGCTGGCGAACCAGTATATTTCCGGCCATTACCTTTTCTCCGCCATATCGTTTAACACCACGCCTTTGTCCATTGCTGTCGCGACCGTTTTTTGAACTGCCGCCGGCTTTTTTATGTGCCATTATTTCTACTCCTTACGTAATAATTCAGCCACCAAGACACCAAGATTATAATATCATTCTCTTGCAATTCATAATTCATAATTTAGGAATTTAAGAATTTAGGAATTTAGGAATTGATCCGCCTGCGGCGGACTACTGATTTTAATTCCTCAATCCCTCAATTTATCAATTATATCCCTTCTTTGTGCCTTAGTGGCTGAACTGTTACAAATGTTATTTATGCCTCAATGTTGTCTATCATAACAGCAGTAAGCTGCTGGCGATGTCCTTGCTTTTTGCGGTATCTTTTCCGTTTCTTATATTTGAAAACAATTATTTTTTTTGCTTTTTCCTGCTGAACAATATGTCCTTTAACCACTACATTATCAAGAAGCGGTCTGCCGATATTTACAGTTTTACCATCTGAAAACATGAGGACTTTATCAAAAGAAACAAAGTCACCAGCCTCTCCTGGAATCTTTTCAACCCTTAAAGTTTCCCCCTCATGAATTTTATATTGTTTTCCACCTGAAGCAACTATAGCGTACATCTTATTTAGCTCCCCTCTTAAAATTAAACATTTGACTTATTATGAAACATTCAATTACTTAAAACACTAATTTTCTCTTTTATT
>JACNLL010000074.1 GCA_014381545.1 Candidatus Desulfaltia bathyphila | reverse complement strand
GTTGTGCCGGCCTCTTTGCCTTGATTATGACCTAAAGCAGGAAATATCCATTGGGAATTACGATGAGTTTTATAATAAGCGCGGAGTCCTCGTAGAGTGACACCAGGCAACGGAACCACCCTGTCCCGTCCACCTTTACCGTTACGTATGTGAACAATTAGACGATCTTTATCGATATCGCCGACTTGCAGGTTGATGGTCTCTTGAAGGCGTAAGCCCAGGGAGTATAGTGTTAGATAGAATACCTTACTCTGCAGCGTTGGAAGGTTGCCAATAATCCGCCTGACCTCCTTAGTGCTTAGGACAGTCGGCAGACTTTCTTTTCGTTGCCACCGTATTTGACTGAATATCTTCCACTTGCGAACCAGCGTTATGGAAAAAAACAGCTTAATGCCGCTGTAACTGATTCGTAATGTGGCTGAACTCCAGCCGTATTCTGTCTTGCAGGCCAGCCAGTAGGCTTTCAAATCAGCCTGTGTGATCTTGCTCAAAGGCTTGTTGCAAAACCGCTGCAGCTGCCTTACAGATTTAACATATGAATTTATGCTCCTTTTTGCATAGCCTTTTAGTTCCAAGTCTGATATAAATCGATCATACAGTTTTGCGTTCATGGTATCTCCTTTTCTCTTAATACCTTGTCGGGTAGAGATACCAACCTGCAAACGCCGGTATATGGAATACCATGAACGCTATCTGAAAACAAGCTGCCGCGTAGCGGCTTACTTGAACAAATTATTCCACCAGGCCGGAAAAGCCGGGGCGTTTTTCGCATTAACGTTATTTCATATAAAATCTCGTATCTGCCAATTTTATCTTTGGCTTTTCCGGCAGGTGACTTATGCGAGCGGCCTCATTTTCCAGGGAGAGAATAATGAGCGAAGATAGAGAAAAAAAGATAAATGAATACATCCAGCGTGATCCATTCGCACGACTTTTAGGGGCTAAGGTTGAAATTCTAAAACCAGGCCATAGTCGGGTGACTCTTACTGTGACTGACGATATGGTTAATTTTCACGGCAATACTCACGGCGGAGTGATTTTTGCGCTTGGCGACATGGCCTTTGCTGCTGCTGGTAATTCCCATGGACAGACGGCAGTGGCGCTGAACGTTGGAATTAACTTCTTAAAAGCAACGAATTCCGGTGATCGACTAATAGCTGAAGCTACAGAACAAACCGCTTCTGGACCTATAGCTCTGTATGACATCACTATTAGAGACGACCGAACCGGGGAGCTTGTAGCAAAGAGTCAAGACTTGGTATATCGGAAAAAAGAATGGTTTGTGCCAAAATCAAATTGAGACAACACTATCGATTTCTATATTTTTTTCACCCTGCTTGATACTTGCAGCGGCAATGTGAGGGTCGTGTTCGAAAAAAAGAATCCAGCTTTCTTTCAATGCTTTGCTTAGAAGATTTTGTTTTTCATTAAGTAAAATCATAGGAAAGTTGTCATACGCCATATGCCACGGGACAGGCAGATGCGCTGATGTTGGTATAAGATCCGCACAGAAAAACAGAGGATTTGTTTTATCATTTATAAGTAGATGCTGCTGGCCGGGTGTGTGTCCGTCGGTTACGATAATATCAATTCCATCAAATATTTTTTGCATGCCGTCAATAAGAGTTAAGACCTTTGATTTCTGCAAGGGAATAAAATTTTCTTTCATGTAACTTGCTGTATCCCTTACACATGGATTGTTCGCAATTTCCCACTGTTTTTTCTGAATATAATATCTGGCATTCTGAAATGTCGGGACAGTCTTGCCGTCTATGATAGATGTTGATCCTCCTGCGTGATCAAAGTGGAGGTGTGTTATTATGACATCGGTAATATCGTTGCAGGTCAATCCAAGTTTAGACAATGATATATCGATATTTACCGAATCCTGATCGACTTTATATATATTTTTCAGCTTTTCGGACAATTTATCGCCGATTCCTGTGTCAATTAGAATGTTTTTCCCTTTTCCCTGTATTAAAAGAGATCTCATACTCATGGGGATGAGATTTTTTTCGTCGGCAGGAATTTTCCTTTCCCATAATATCTTTGGAACAACTCCGAACATTGTGCCGCCATCCAATTCAAATTTGCCTGTTTCAACAGAAAAGCATTCATAATCTCCAAATCTCATAATGTTGCCTATTTTTCCTTATACCCGCATCCCTTTTCCATGCAGGCGTAAAAAGTGCCTTGTCTTTTAGTTGTTTTTTCGACAAGAAACTTTGCCCCGCATTCAGAACATTCTTTTGCGACCGGCTTATCCCAGATGGCAAATGTACATTCAGGATAGCGGCTGCATCCATAGAAGATTTTACCGCGCCTTGATTTCCTTTCAACAAGGCTGCCGCCGCACCCTTTTTCAGGGCATTTAACACCTGTATCCTGTCCGGCATGATTTGAATTTATTGATTTGGTGTTTTTGCATTCCGGGTATCCACTACACGCAAGAAACGGTCCGTATTGTCCATGTTTTAAGACCATGGGTTTGTCGCATTTTTCACAAATTTTGTCTGTAGCCTCATCTTTGGGCAGTTCAATCGGCTGGATTTTTCCTGTTTCATCCCGTGTATAGTTTGTTGAATATTTGCATTCAGGATATCCGCTGCAGGCAAGATATTGTCCATTTTTACCCACCTTGGCATGCAACTGTCTGTTACAGTCGGGACAGGTTAAATCTGTTGGGAAACCAAGGCCTCGCATGCTGAGCATCGATTCTGACGCTGCATCCAGATCTTTTTTGAAAGGGTCGTAAAAACGTGTGAGCACTTCTAAATAATCGGCCTCTGCGTCTTCAATGCTATCCAGACTATTCTCCATTCTGGCGGTAAAATCGACGTCAAATATATCAGGGAAACTCTCTACCAGAAGGTCGTTTACAATGAATCCGAGTTCGCTTGGTATGAAATAACCTTTAACAAAATCCACATATCCTTTTTGTCTGATAGTTGACAATATGGCGGCATAGGTGCTGGGTCGTCCTATTCCGTTTTCTTCAAGCTCTTTGACGAGTGATGCTTCTGAGAATCTTGGTGGCGGCAATGTAAAATGCTGCTTTGGATCCAACTTGTTGAGTTTTAATACCATGCCTTCAGAAAGTTCCGGAAGATCATCTGTTTTTCTTTCCCTTTCATTTGTATCGTCAACAGACATATAAAGTGTCATAAAGCCCGGAAATTTAATGGTCGATCCGCTTGCAGCAAACAAATAGGAACCGGCTTTGATAGATATCAAGCTGGTGTCTATAAGGGCCTGTTTCATCTGTGATGCAACAAACCGTTTCCATATAAGGGTGTATAGAGACAGTTGGTCTTTGGAAAGATAACCGGCAATTTTTTCAGGTGTATTAAAGACCGATGTGGGTCGTATTGCCTCATGGGCATCTTGAATCTTTTTGCGGTTTTTGAAAAACCTCGGCTTTTCAAGAGCATATTGCTTGCCAAAACGCTCCCGGATCAGCAAAAGGGCTTCTTCGGCAGCCTCTTTTGATAGCCTGGTTGAATCTGTACGCATGTAGGTGATAAGCCCTTCCGGTTTGCCGGGCCCCAGGTCTATACCTTCATAAAGCTGTTGTGCTGTAGTCATAGTTTTCTTGGCGGAAAACTTAAGTTTTCTGATGGCTTCCTGCTGAAGTTTGCTTGTGATAAAAGGGGGAAGAGGATTTCTTTTTGTGGTTTTATTTTGAACTTTTTCCACAATAAAACTGCTGTCTGACATCTCATTAAGGATAGCGATTGAAGCCTTTTCATCTGGGATACCGATCTTCTTTCCGTCCTTTTTCACAAGTTTTGCAGTAAATGGGGGTGGTTCGGTGCCCTCAAGATAGGCTGTTATCGACCAGTATTCTTCTGGATTAAAAGCATAGATAGCCCGCTCTCTCTCGCTGATTATCCGCACCGCGACAGATTGCACCCTTCCTGCGCTCAACCCGCCTTTGACCTTGCGCCACAGCAAGGGTGAAACCTGATATCCCACCAGCCTGTCAAGTATTCTGCGTGTCTGTTGAGCCTCATATTTTTTCTTGTTGAGATTTTCAGGAGCGGCGATTGCCTTATTGATGGCATTTTTTGTGAGTTCGTGAAACAACACCCTGTAAAACTTTCTGCCCTGTTTTTTTAGAATTTCTGCAGTATGGTATGCGATCGCTTCACCCTCCCTGTCAGGGTCGGGAGCAAGGTATATGTCTGAAGCATCTCCGGCGACCTTTTTTAAAGAGGATATAACCTTTTTCTTGCCTGGGATTATTCTGTATTTTGGCTTAAAACCTTTTTCAATATCTATCCCCATTTCCTTTGCGGGAAGATCCTTGATATGGCCAACGGTTGCAGCCACATTATAGGTATTGCCAAGATACTTTTTTATGGTTTTTACTTTTGTTGGTGATTCAACGATGATAAGCGGTTTAGTCACTATCATTCCTTTAAGACCTTTGAAAAACGTCCCCTTTTGCCCGATTACTGCGTCAGGCTCAAATTTCAATCCTCGAAATATTCAATATATTCCTCCGGTTGAAATTTTCGCCTTCCTTGTACTCGAACAAAATTGAACATTTTTCAAAGGTCTTCCTTTCCTACTTCATGCTTTTGGTTTTTATGGAAAAGAGTTTGCCGGGTGTTTGCACTGCAACTCCTTTTAATTCCAGCTTAAGCAATATGCTCGAAAGTTTCCCGGGTTCTATGGAGATTTTCCTCACAAGCTCGTCTATATGAACAGAATATGGACCGAGCGCTTTATATACCGTCAATTCCTCTGATGATAATGGCGGAAGCTTAGCCTTTGTTTTATTTTGCTTAGTGTTTTTGGTTGCGGCCTGCTCCTGTATCAGAGGCGCAAGTTCTTCTATAATATCCTGCGTTTGTTCAACCAGTTTGGCTCCCTGCTTGATAAGTGTATGCGTACCGGTACTTTTAAAGGAATGGATGCTTCCCGGAACAGCAAACACCTCTCTGTTCTGCTCTGCTGCCAGGCGCGCTGTAATGAGCGACCCGCTTTTTTTGGTTGCTTCCACTATAACGGTTCCAAGTGAAATGCCGCTGATTATCCTGTTTCGTACAGGAAAATTATGAGCTTCAGGTTCCGTCATGAGAGAAAACTCTGAAATAACAGCGCCGCTGACTGCAATTTTATGAAAAAGCTTTATGTTTTCCGAGGGATAAACCCGTTCAAGACCGCTTCCCAGCACGGCGATTGTTTTTCCTTTACCCATCAAGGCGCCTTCATGGGCAGCAGCATCTATCCCTATTGCCATGCCGCTGACTACTGTAATTCCATTTGAAGCCAGATTTGCGCAAAGCTGTTTGGTCGTCGATATCCCATAGGTTGTCGCATTCCTGGAACCAACAACGGCAACATTTTTTATAGACCCGTCAAGATTTCCGTAGACATACAAAAAAGGGGGAGGGTCAGGTATTTGCAGTAAAAGGGGAGGGTAATCATTATCTGCCATTGTGACAATCCGGTAACCTTTTTGCGTAACAAGATCAAGCTCCTTTTTAACCTGTTCAGGTATCCTGTGCTGCTTTATCGCCGACACAAGGCGTTCGGACATGCCGTCGAGATCGAGAAGTTCTTCGCGCGATGCTTCAAAAACATGCGCCGGGGACTTGAAATGGTCGATAAGACGCTTGAAATGGTAGCGCCCAATTCCCGGAACGCTTTTAAGGGCAAACCATGGCAGAATATTTTCCACTTATTTTTTCTTCCCGTGCTTTTGCCAGGCAAGGAGTATGGGGCTTGCCACAAATATTGAGGAGTATGTTCCTATAAGCACCCCGACTATCATTGCGAATGCAAAGTCGTGGATAATTCCACCTCCAAGAGTAAAAAGCGTGACAACCACAAAAAGAGTTGTCAAAGAGGTTAGAATTGTACGACTGAGCGTTTCATTTATACTTCTGTTGATGACTACTTCCAGAGTATTTTTGTGGTATTTTCGGAAGTTTTCACGGATGCGGTCAAAAACAACAATTGTATCATTCAAAGAATATCCGATTATGGTAAGAAGGGCGGCGATAATCGGAAGGGAGAACTCCTTGTCGCAAATAGAAAAAATACCTACAGTAATAATAATGTCATGGATAAGGGCAACAATAGCCCCCATAGCGTATTTAAGCTTAAGAAACCAGAAAAGGATAAGTGTAACGATTACGGCAGTGCCAATAAGGAAGGCTACGCCGACATTGAATAAGGAAAGAAAATATACGGCAACCATCAGCGATCCAGCCATGACGCCGCTTAAGATCCACTTTAATTCAAAGCGCCCGGATATATATATGGTGATAAAGAGCAGGGCATAGAACATGGCAAACAGAGCTTTTTCACGTAAATCTTTGCCTACCTGTGGGCCTACCATCTCGACCCGACGAATCTGCACATGATTTCCCGTGGTGTATTCAAGGGCTTTTTTTACCCTGGAAGTAAAACCTTGAGAGCTCGAGATAGACATATCGGTCCTTATGAGATATTCATTATCTTTTTTATCGCCAAACTCTTGAACCGATGATTTGCCTAATTCAAGTTCATTGAGCCCCGACCTTACATCATCTAAGTTAACAGGCGTGTTAAACTTAACCTGTATTAATGTCCCGCCGGCAAAATCAATCCCGTATTTCGGCCCCTTATGTAGTATCAACGAGAAAAAACTGATGATGATCATTGCAGTGGATATATAGAATGCGATTTTTCTTTTGCTGATGAAATTAATGTTTATATCAGGTTTTATAAACTGCATTAAACATGCTCCTGCTATGAGACCTTTGCAAAACGCCCCCCCCTGGTCTCGTTATATACTTAAACTTTTTACTTTTCGGTTAATTAACAAATAGTCGAATACAAGCCGTGTCATGATAAGAGATGTAAACAGACTGGCAATTACGCCCATGCTCAGTGTAACGGCAAATCCTTTAACAGGTCCTGTTCCGAACTGAAACAAAACAAGGGCCGCGATAAGTGTTGTGACGTTTGCATCCAGGATTGCAAGTGTGGCTTTCTTATACCCTGCATCTACAGCAGCTCGCGGTGTTTTGCCTATGCTTAGCTCTTCTCTGATACGTTCAAAAATAAGAACATTTGCATCCACGGCGATTCCTATGGTTAGTATAATGCCCGCAATGCCCGGAAGTGTTAAAGTAGCCTGAAAACCTGCGAGTCCTCCGGCGATCAGGATAATGTTAAGGATAAGAGCAAGATCGGCTATTAGGCCTGAACCCTTATAATATATAATCATAAACAGGGCTACGAGGATACCTCCGACATACACTGAAACAAGACCTTTGTTGATTGAATCAGCTCCAAGAGAGGGACCGACGGTCCTTTCCTCAAGTATTTTTACAGGGGCGGGAAGCGCGCCGGCACGCAGAGCTATGGCAAGATCCTTGGCTTCTTCTAAAGTAAAGTTACCTGTAATGCGGGCCTCACCGCCGGTGATTTTTTCCTGTATAACCGGCGCGGAATAGACATGATTGTCCAAAACAATTGCAAGGCGTTTTTTTACATTTTCTTCTGTTATTTTAGCAAAAGTTCTTCCGCCTTTTTTGTCAAAAGCAAGGGAAACATAAGGTTCATTGAACTGTGAATCTATTTGAACTCTTGCATCTGTAAGATTTGCACCTGTTAAGAGCGTTTGCTTTTTAATAAGAAAGTAGCTTTTTGTTTCGCGATTTGTGTCGGGACTCTTTGTGATCTGAGTAAGTAGTTCGCTTCCCGGAGGAATATTTCCATCTCGAGCAGCATTAACATCGTGTGTTTCATCCACCAGCTTGAACTCCAAAAGCGCTGTTTTGCCGATGAGATCCTTTGCTCTTTGTGTATCCCTTATCCCAGGCAATTGAATTAGAATGCGTTTTTCCCCCTGATGTCTGATGTCGGGTTCGCTCACACCAAACTGGTCGATACGGTTTCTTATGGTTTCAAGGGCCTGTGCTACCGCAAGTTTTTTGATATTATCGGCTTCTTCTTCAGGGAGATCCATAACTATGGAAAGCACCCCGTCATCTGTTGTTCTCGAAACAAGACGCAGATCTTTAAACTCTTTGTTCAGGATCTGTTTAAACCCGTCGATGTTATCCTTTCCCTGCAATCTGACCGAAATCTTTGTGCCGTTAACCCTCTCTACATTTAGAAACCTTATGCGTTCTTTCTTTAAGAGGGTTCGGATCTCAAGTCTAATGCGTTCTATTGTGCTTTCCAAAGCCTTTTCCGTATCCACTTCAAGCACAAGATGCATGCCTCCCTGGAGATCGAGACCGAGATTTATCTTCTTGTGCGGCCACCATGTCGGTTTAATTGAAGGAAGAATGTAGATAACAGCAGCTATAACGACGATTATAACTAAAATTAATTTCCAGGAAATATTTTTCAACGATCTATTCTTTCTGTTGCCAGGTTTTTATCATATTAAAGCCCCAGTCAACCTATATCACCGGGGCTTTTTTTACTTTTCGGTCTTTATTTTTTATCTGAATCGGTTTTCTCTATTTTTGCCGGCTGAGCCTGTGATGAAGACTGTAACAATGTTGAAACATTACTCCGATTTAGCTTTACACGAACTTTATCCGCTATCTCTATTGTTAAGGTGTCATCGCTAACAGAGGTAATGCGTCCATGAATGCCGCCCGTTGTTATTATACGGTCTCCATTTTTAACATTACTGACCATTAAACGATGATCTTTTTGCTTTTTTTGCTGGGGCCGGATAAGAAGAAAATAAAAAATAACGAACATAAGAATAAGAGGGATAAATGATCCAAATCCACCCCCCTGTCCAGCAGCGCCGCCGCCCTGACCCATTGCATATGCTATGTCAATCAAAATTAACCCTCCTTTTTTGTTGTTTGTAATATTTGTAACTATTCAGCCTCTAAGACACTAATTTGTGCCTTTTATTCCCAAACCATTTCAGCAGAGCCCAATACGCCTGTGATAATAAGTTTTATATTTTCAGTGCTGCCATCAATCATAGACTTGCCGGCTGCCGGAGATATTGCGGGAAATCTTACCAGATATACCGATTTCCACGGGGTTATATAAGGGAAAAAGTGAGTTATTACAGCATCAACCTTTTTTATTTTTCTAATTTTAAGTGGAGTTAGCAGCCCGTTTTTTCCAGCAGTTAAATATATTTTCCATATGGAATCCTTTTTGTTAAAATCATTGAGCTTTTTATCAGGCACATATGCGGCAAGCAGAAAATCATTATAAGCTAAAGCGGCATTTTTTTGATCTTTTAACAGCTTTGTTTTTTCACTATCTGTCAGCTTGTATGTCCTGGCATACTCATTTGAATAAGCATCTCTAAACTTAGAAGATTTGAATGTGGCGGTAGCTATTAGTTCAACGCCAAGGCCTCTGTAAATACGGGCTTCTCTACTCCAATCTGTAAGGGATGCCTTATATTGACCACCATGGTAAGGATCATACGACTCTTTAAGCCGTTCTATAGGCTTAAAAGCCCGGCACCCCAGACAAAGGGTGATAACTATAATTACCGGAAAAATTTTTATAGAGAATATTCTTAATAATTTCATCTAACTGTCAACAAACACACGGTTAAAAATGGCGCTGATATACTTTAAATGATAACTTACGTCAAATATTTCTTCAATTTTTTCAGAGCCTAACAGGCTACAAATCTTTTTGTTTTTCAAAATAAGGGCTTTGAAATCATTTTTATCCTTCCAAACCCGCATTGCAACTGCTTGGACCATTTCATAAGCATCTTTACGAGTTGCGCCGGATTCCGTAAGAGCCAGTAATATTTGCTGAGAAAAGATAAGCCCTTTAAGCATATTCAGGTTTTGTTTCATTCTTTCAGGATATACGATCAGGTTATCTATGATTTTTGTGATTCTGTTTAATATATAATCGATCAGTATCGTGCTGTCAGGCGCTATGACCCTTTCAACAGAGGAATGGCTGATATCCCGTTCATGCCATAGGGGAATATTTTCAAGGGAAGCCGTGGCATTTGAACGTATGATACGGGCAAGGCCGCATATATTTTCAGATCCTATTGGATTGCGCTTGTGCGGCATGGCTGAAGAACCTTTCTGGCCTTTTGAGAAAAATTCTTCTGCTTCAAGAACTTCTGTTCTTTGCAAATGCCTTATTTCGACCGCCATCTTTTCTATGGATGAAGCCATGATGGCCAGGCTTGTAAAATATTCAGCATGCCTGTCCCTTTGAACAATCTGGGTTGAGGCGGGAGCGGGTTTAAGCCCCAGTTTTTTACATACATACGCCTCAACCTCAGGGGAAATGTTGGCAAATGTTCCCACTGCTCCTGATAGCTTCCCAAAGCTTATCGTTTCAACAGCGCGCTCAAATCTTTCCTGATTGCGGCGCATTTCATCATACCAGACCGCAAGCTTCAGCCCAAATGTTATAGGCTCAGCATGGATTCCGTGGGAGCGTCCGATCATCACTGTGTTTTTGTGTTTAAATGCTTTTTTCTTGATAGTCTGTAAGAGGATTTTGCAGTCTTTAAGAATAATCTTGCCGGCCTGTCTGAGAAGATATGCCATGCTTGTATCAAGAATATCGGAGGATGTCAGGCCCATGTGAATGTATCTTGAATCAGGGCCGACATGTTCGGCAACATCTGCAAGAAAGGCGATTACATCATGCCTGGTTTCAGCCTCGATCTTTTCGATTCTTTTTATGGAAAACCCTGCTTTTTTCCTGATATTATCAACGGCCTTTTTGGGGATCTTTCCTTTCTTTGCCAGGGCTTCACAGGCTAATATTTCAACATTTAGCCATGTCTGATATCTGTTTTTATCGGTCCAGATATCTCCCATGACCTTTCTTGTATATCGTGTTATCATAATTTAATAGCGGTTGCTCGTTGCTCGTTGCTGGTTGCTTTTACCTTTCAGCCTTCAGCTTTGCGCTTACCGCTCAGCCGGTATCCAGATCGTTTCACCGTCAAACTGAATTTTGTTTACATATTGGTAGTCTATATGATCCAGAAGCGCAAAAATGCGGCTCATATTATAGACCACTATCTTGCTTAAAGGGAAAATCAGATTAATGTCAACATCGAGTTTTTTTTCCTTTAAATTGTAAATGCAAACAGTCTTTTCTGAAAATTTTAAAAGTTTGCCTACCCCTGAACTATATCCGAATCTATCTGGTTCGTCGGCAAGCGGAGAAATGGCAATATTTTTTTGATCAAAGTAGTCTTTTAAGAATTTAAAATGAATGGCCCATAAGCTGTCTCCTGGACGCACAACATATATCCCGAATTCATCTATAGCGTCATCTGTTATTTTGCCGGGTTTTATATCCTTTTCTATGATATCGCCACTTTTAAGCCGTATCTTATCCCGGATTTCCTGCATGGAAACGGTTAATTCGCCCACTTTAAAGGATTCATCAGATCTGACAATAATGTCAACCCCTTTTTTAAGACCGTATTTTGCTTTACGTTTCTTTGTAATGTCTTGAAGCTTATTGTAATTAATAACGGGTTGAGGCTTGACAGGCATATAAGCTTTTTCAGCAATTTGTCCGGGAAGATGAGCTTTATTTTGCTTTTGCCAAAGCCATAAACCTGTTGCAGTCGTTACGGCAGCAACTGCGCAGATTAGAATGATTTTTAAAGAGTTATTCATAAATAATATTGCTTTCCCCGGGGACCATTGTATTGTCCCCTTTGATTTCAACTGAAAGATTCCGCCTGGCTTCCATGTCAAAGATTTCCTTACGTTTTTTGTTTAATAAATAATTTGCGACTTCGATCGGCACAATAGCTTTTACGCTGGAAATCCCGTCCTTTAAAGTTCCGAGGCTGAGTTTGCGCAGAAAGCTTACCCCCAGAGTTTCCGGGGACGGGGTAAGCCCTTTTCCCTTGCAATACCGGCAGGATTCAAAGCCGCCGAATTTAATAGACGGTCTTAGCCTTTGCCTTGACATCTCAAGCAGACCAAACCTTGTGATCTTGCCTGTTTTTATTTTGGCTTTATCTCCTTTTAGATTTGTTTTCAACATACTTTCAACCTTACTTTTGTGTTTCTGATCCCTCATGTCGATAAAATCTATCACTATCAGGCCGCCTAAATCTCTTAACCTCAATTGACGCGCAATCTCTTCCGCTGCTTCAATATTGGTCATAAATGCTGTTTCTTCGACTGACTTTTTCCTGGTTCCTTTACCTGAATTAACATCTATGGAGACCATGGCCTCTGTTTGTTCTATAACAATTGATCCGCCTGATTTCAAGGTAACACGGTTTTCAAATATAGATGCAATCTGGTCTTCGAGCTGGTATTTTGTAAATATCGGTTTTGCGCCTTTATAAAGTTTTACGATTTTTGTGTGCTTTGGAGATATGATTTTAACAAACTCTTTGGTTTCATGGTATATTGAAGAATTATCTATCAGAATTTCAGTAACATCAGGAGTAAAATAATCACGTATTGATCTTAAAGCAAGATTTCTGTCTTTGTAAAGAAGGGCAGGAGCTTTTATATTCTTAACATTTTTTTTGATGTTTTTCCACAGTCGCAGAAGATATCTCAGATCCCTGGACATGAGCGACTTGGTGCTGTTTGTCCCGGCCGTACGGATGATAATGCCGAATCCTTCAGGCAGGGCCAGACCGTCAATAATACTTTTTAACCGTGTCCGCTCATCTTCATCTTCAACCTTGCGCGAAATTCCTCTTGTTTTGCTTCCAGGCAAAAGAACGATGTATCTTCCAGGCAGAGATATAAGTGTCGAAAGCATGGCCCCTTTTTTCATGTAAGGGTCTTTTGTGACCTGCACAATGAGTTCCTGGCCGCGTTTTACTATATTTGTTATTGAACGATCTCCTGGATGACTGTCCTGAAAGTAATCGCTGTGAATTTCATGCTTTTGCAGAAAGCCGTGTCTTTCTGTTCCATAATCGACAAAAACCGCCTGAAGGCTGGGTTCAACACGTGCAATAATTCCTTTATAGATATTGCTGCGGATTATTTCCCTTGCGGCGCTTTCTATATGAAATTCTTCCAGCTTACCGTCTTTAACCTTTGCAATTCTGCATTCTTCAGGATCTATAGCATTGATAAGGATATTGCAGTTCATATAATATTTATTTTTTCTCCCTTAAAACTAAAATATATTTTTATCTTCTCTTAATTATTTGCTTTTATTAGATATAAAATAGCCATATACAAGTCAAACAATTTCTCTGTTCATCCCCTTGAACCCGCGCAAGGTCGGCATGATCTAATGCCTTTTTTCAATGCTTCGACATATCATGTGATCCAGTGCTCCTGAAGTATCGATTCTTGCTTTCCTTAGCATAAATAATTTTAACATGTTATCAAGCGTCGAACTGTGCATTTAGGGCGGCGGGAATCTTTCTCATTGTGTTTATCCGTGTACGTCTATCTTCATTTATTGAGTGTTAAGCGGTTAGATAAAAACATAAGTAATAGTATTTTTCTTGTCAATCTTTTTTATTTTTGGTATTTAAGCGAGCAATCGTATAATTACTTGTTAGCCAACAACTACAAATGTAGGGTAGAGATATGCCAAGTCACTTAGAAGAAATATTTAAAGATAACAAACTCACAGATAAAATTAAGAAACGATTTCCACGTTTATTTCATCTTGCAGAATTGGAAAGCTCAAGAGCCGGAAAAATTGGAATGGAGATAGGTTCTCTTCGTGAAAGAATAATAGTAATAGTAGCTTTACTTATCTGCAAATTTGGCAAAGCAAATGTAGAGACTGAAATTCCTATCACCGAGCCAGAGGTCGATATGCAGTTATTTGGACAACCAATCTCCGTTAAAACAATCACAGGTAAGGGTTTTGGTGGAGTTAAACTAATCTGGACAGTAGGTGCGCACTGAATGAGTACACAAGAAGAAATGAAAAAATGTCCTAACTGTAATAAGACACTAGATAGGATTTGGTTTACAGCGCAAATGACCGAAGAATGGTCTTGGCATGGATATCATTGGGAATGTACTGCTCATCATAGTTTGGTTGCTGATCCACAGCATCCAGTAATCTGTCCATATTGCGAACGTGAGGTTGGCATAGGTCGGAATTTCGGGTTTGGTGAATAATCAAAAAGGAAAGGATCCAGTGAGGCCAGATTTCTCACAGACTATCCGAATTGATAGCGGGATATTCTACAACTACTCGACTATTAGAATAACCCAAAGTCGCATTGATAAGGGTTTGTTTGCTATTCCAAGACCACCAAGACTTTCTCAAATTGAGATTGGAGCAGAAATAATGAAATCGAAAAAGTTTGAAGTAAAAATATACTACTCAGGCTTTTGCACTTATCAGATCGAATCAGAAAATGAGGCAGAAGCAATTATAAAAGCCAGGAATCGGCAAATTGATAGTATTGAGCTATTATCTAACCTTGAAAATTGGAAAGAAGCTGATACAGTGGAATTAAATGACTATGAAAACTGTTGAAAGTAAATTGCCCTTTAATTACAAAACAATTAGGGTAACACAAAGCCGTATAAATAAAGGTCTTTTAGCTATTCCTGTTTCTTTAATTGATTATTTTCCAAAAAGGAAAAATAGAATCTATGTGGCTTTTGGTAATAAGGATAAGGAAGCTATCTTGAAAAACTTTACTCCATATTCGAGCAGTAGCAGAGAAAGTAGAATTGGAGGAATGAAAAGTTTTTATAAAGATTTTAAGGTCCAGGATGGTGATGAACTTGTAATTCAGATTCTGGACAAGGACAGATACCGAATATTTACAGAAAAACAGTTTGAAAACAAGATCACAAAAATTGAAGAAGAATTGGATAAATCTAAAGATGAAGTAGAAGCCGGTTCAAAACTTCAGCAAATATCAACCATTACAAATTACGGGTTTGAGGAAACACTACTTAGTGAATTTTACAGACTTTCAAAAAAAGACGTTAACAAAAGGATATCTAAGCCAAGGGTAAGTAAAGCAAAAATGAGTGTTCCTGCTTCTATAAGAACGATTTTATCTACGATTTACAATGGCAAGTGCCAAATTTCTGGATTTGGATTTTTAATGAAAACTGGCAAATCTTACTTCGAAATCCATCATATAAAGCCTGATTTAGGGCATCATTTGAAAAATCTTTTAGTTGTCAGCCCTAACATTCATGCTCAATTTACCTATGCAAATCTTGAAGAGTTTTTTGATGAACAAGGATGGTTAAGGCGCGTAAAATTCAATAACGATGAATTTATTGTAAATCAAATCATTGATAGCGTACCGATAAAATATAAAAAGGAAATTCATTATCAATTTAATTAGAAAGTTAGGAGGAAAACACAATTAAAAAAGAAGAATTTCTTGAATGGACAAAAAGCGTATGGACATTTCCTGCCGTCTCAGCAAGACAAATTGGACACCCTGCCCCTTTTCCTGAAGAATTGCCTCATAGACTGATTCAGTTATATACTTTCAAAAGCGATGTTGTTTTAGACCCTTTTGTCGGGAGTGGGACAGCCTGTCTCTCTGCTATAAAAGATAAGCGTAGTTATATTGGGTATGATATTGATTCTGAATATGTAAAATTGGCAGAAAGAAGAATCTCCAACCATACTAAACAATTAAGGTTATTCAACGAATAGATTGGTTAACAATGGGATGAACACGGATTTGAAAAAGCTGGCGCTTTTTCAAACCGGTTATCCCTGGGTTATGCGGAGCAATTAATGATGAATATTGTACCAGAATTTAGAATAGAAAGCGGATATATACCCGGCTCAATCGGTCGGATTTCTGAACTTCATGGTACCTACTACCACGATCATTGGGGGTTTGGGCTCTATTTTGAGGCAAAGGTTGCCACTGAGCTTTCTGAGTTTCTCCAGCGATATGATAAAAACAGCGATGGAATTTGGATTGCCACAGTGAATGGCCGAGTTGAAGGTTCAGTTATTATAGACGGTATTCATACTGAAAATGAAGGCGCTCATCTAAGGTGGCTCATCATTTCTGATGTTCTCAGGGGAAAAGGGGTTGGTAGGAAGCTTATCAATAGAGCAATCGATTTTTGCAAGAGCAAGGGCTACAAAACGATATACCTCTGGACCTTCGAGGGGCTTGATGCTGCAAGACACCTATATGAAGAGGTAGGCTTTAAGCTTATTAAACAACAAAGTGGAGTTCATTGGGGTGCTGAGGTAACCGAGCAATATTTTGAACTGCAACAGCGAGCGCATTCCCCGCAGCTTGCTGCAGGGAATCTTCAATTAAGAAATGAATGAAGGGTAGGAAACGTATAACTTACTAACCTTCCAACAGGTCAAATCTATTATCAACGGCGATCTTTTTGCCCCGCCTGTCTGAAATACTCACAGAAGATTGTGACAGCTTCAACTTCTTTGGAAGTTCAGTTGAGAATTGCTGGAAGGTGATTGCAACTCTTGCTATTAATAATATATTATGGCATTATTAATATAATTTTGGTTGTTTATCCTCCTTGAACCGGCTTTATTGATAGAGGTGTTTTATAGAAAATGGATAAGAAATACGATCCAAAAACCATTGAATCAAAGTGGCAATCCTATTGGGATGAAAAAGAGCTGTTTAAGTGTAAAGAGAATCCTGACAGGGAAAAGTATTATCTTCTTGAAATGTTTCCCTATCCTTCAGGTAAGATACATATGGGTCATGTCAGAAACTACACCATAGGGGATGTAGTCGCAAGATATAAAAGAATGCAAGGATTTAATGTTCTGCATCCAATGGGATGGGATGCTTTTGGAATGCCTGCGGAAAACGCCGCTATTGCAAACAATACCCATCCGGCCGGATGGACATACGATAATATCAAGTCGATGCGATCTCAGCTGAAGCGCATGGGTTTCAGCTATGACTGGGACAGGGAAATAGCTACCTGCAAGCCCGAATATTACAGGTGGGAACAGTGGCTGTTTTTAAAGATGTATGAAAAGGGGATAGCATATAGAAAGGAGTCCTTTGTAAACTGGTGTAATACATGCCGGACAGTTCTTGCCAATGAACAGGTAGAGGCCGGCATGTGCTGGAGATGCGGGAAACCGGTTCGCCAGAAGAGGCTCTGGCAGTGGTTTCTCCGTATAACCGACTATGCGGAAGATTTGCTTGCTTATTGCGACAGGCTTCCCGGCTGGCCTGACAAGGTCATTACCATGCAAAAAAACTGGATCGGCAAGAGCATAGGCGCGCAGATAAGGTTCCCGATTGAAAATGCCGAAGATAATCCAGACAAGGTTATACCTGTATTTACAACCCGTCAGGATACGGTCTTCGGGGCAACTTTCATGTGTCTCGCCCCTGAGCATCCACTTGTGTCCGAGCTTTCAAAAGACACCGGTCAGGAAGATAAGGTTAGAGAATTTGTGGAACGGATGTCAATGCAGGATAGATCCGACAGGGCTGTTGAAACTTATGAAAAGGAAGGGGTCTTTACAGGCTCATATTGCATAAATCCTTTGAGCGGCAAACGTATGCCGATATATACAGCCAATTTTGCTCTCATGGAATATGGCACAGGCGCTGTTATGTCGGTGCCCGCACACGACCAGCGTGATTTTGAATTTGCCAAAAAATACGGGCTTGACATTATTGTTGTTGTTAAGCCTTCTGATAAGGACCTCGACGCCGCTGCCATGACCGAAGCATACATTGGCGAAGGGGTTATGGTCAATTCAGGCCGTTTTGACGGCATGGATAATAAAAAGGCTCTTGATGAAATCGCTTCTTTTCTTGATGAAAAGGGCTTTGGAGAAAAAACAGACAACTTCAGGTTGAGGGATTGGGGTATTTCCAGGCAGCGTTACTGGGGAGCCCCTATCCCCATAGTTTACTGCAAGAAGTGTGGGGTTGTTCCTGTCCCGGAAGAGGGTCTTCCGGTTGTATTGCCTGAGGAGGCTGATCTTCTGCCAGGAGGAAGGTCGCCGCTTGCAGGTCTCGATTATTTCGCAAGAACTAAATGTCCAAAATGCGGCAGCCCTGACGCAAAAAGAGAAACCGATACAATGGATACGTTTGTTGAATCCTCCTGGTATTTTGAAAGATACTGCAGCGCAAATTACAATGGCGGCATGTTTGATACAAAGCCTGTTGATTACTGGATGCCTGTTGATCAATATATCGGCGGTGTTGAGCATGCTATTTTGCATCTTCTTTATTCAAGGTATTTTACGCGTGTGCTTAAAGATCTGGGGCTTGTCAAATACAAGGAGCCTTTTACCAGACTGCTGACGCAGGGTATGGTCTGCAAAGAGACTGCTTCCTGCCCCGAGCATGGATTTCTTTTGCCTGAAGAGGTTCAGGGAAGCAACGGAGACAGGTTTTGTAAAAAATGCCACAAGAAGGTCGTAATCGGCCGGGTTGAAAAGATGTCAAAGTCAAAAAAGAATGTGATAGATCCGAATATTATGCTCAAACAATACGGCGCTGATGTTACACGGCTCTTTTGTCTTTTTGCGGCTCCGCCCGAGAGGGACCTTGAATGGAGCGACCAAGGAGTTGAAGGCGGATATCGCTTTCTGAATCGTATATGGAACCTTGCGACAGGCTGGATGAATTTGATAAAAGGGGCAACCCCTTTTGACGGCAGTCCTGACGAACTGGAGAAGAGTATACGGGTTGTATATAAAAAAGCTCATCAAACCATAAAAAAGGTTACCGATGATATAGAAGGCAGGTTCCATTTCAATACAGCAATCAGCGCTGTAATGGAGCTTGTCAATACCATGTACGGTATAGATTCGGCGGGAAAAAGCTCTGAAGCGGCCGGGGTAATGAGATTTTCCATGGAATCGACTATACTTCTTTTGTCACCCATAGTTCCACATTTTACTGAAGAACTCTGGGGCGCTCTGGGGCATGAATCCAGTGTTCTTTTGGAATCATGGCCATCATACAGGGAAGATGCTCTTGTGCGGGACATTCTTGAAATAGTAGTGCAGGTAAACGGCAAACTTCGGAGCAGATTCAGCGTAAGCGCCGATGCGGATGATGCTGCCATAAAAGAGATGGCCCTTTCAGATGAACGCGCAAGGAAATTCATAAACGACAAACCCATAAAAAAGGTTATTGTCGTTAAGAAGAAGTTGGTAAGTATTGTAGTGTAATAAAGGAGGAAAATGTTTTTCAAAGGGAAAATAATTTGGATTATCTTTGCGATATTGTGGTCTTTGGCTTTTTTATCAGCATGTGGCTACAGGTTTGCCGGCGGCGGAACTCTTCCGTCAGGCATAAATAGTGTTTGCGTAACAATTCTTGAAAACCGCACCTCTGAGATCGGGGTTGAAAATACATTTACAAGTGATCTTATCTACGAATTTACGAGAAACGGCAAATTCGCAGGTATAGACAAGGCAGATGCTCTCCTTTCCGGTGTTGTTAAATCAATGAGTATTGAGACGATATCCCACAGCGGAGTCCATACCTCTCTTGAAAGACGGGTAAGGTTTACACTTGATTTGAAATTGACAGATAACGACGGCAGGATAGTTTGGTCTGCAAAAGGTATTTCAGACAACGAGGCGTATGATGTGGCATCCGACAAGCTGACAACAGAACAAAACAGACGCAGTGCAATTTCAACTCTTTCAACAAGGCTTGCAGAAAAGGTTTATAATAGTTTAACAGAGGATTTTTAGACTGTAATTGAGTTTACCAGGCCGGCAAGGCGTGAAATTTTTCGAGATGCATTTTTTTTATGGATAGTCCCCTTTTTTGCCGCTTTGTCGATAATAGATTGCGCTTGATTAAGTTTGTTTAAAACTGTTTCATTCGACTCTTTACCTGCGGCAAGCCGTACATCCTTGACAATGTTTTTAACCTTGGTCATCGTTGTTTTGTTACGCATGCGCCTTTCTTCATTCTGGCGCGCCCGTTTTAATGCTGATTTATGATTAGCCAATTTATACAACTCCTTTGCATAGGTTTAAAACAATTTTAGCTACATAATATTAAAAAGCATGTCAAGTTAAATTTGACGGTTTTATTTAAAAGCAATCAATGTCTGAAAATACTCGCGTGACAAAAGCTGCAGGTGTTGTAGGCGCCGCAACCTTATTAAGCCGTCTGTTCGGCTTCATAAGGGATGTCGTCATTGCATGGTTCTTTGGGGCCGGACTCAGTTCGGACGCTTTTTTTGTAGCATTCAGGATTCCAAACCTGCTGAGAAGACTTTTTGCCGAAGGTTCGCTTAGCATTGCATTCATACCGGTGTTTACGGAATATCTGACGGTCAAAGGCAGAGAGGAAGCCTTTAAGCTGGCCAGAGCCGCTATATGGCTTCTTTCCATGATCCTTGCGATTGTTGCGGTTTTTGGCATTCTCCTTTCCCCGGTTATCATAAAGATTATTGCGCCCGGATTTATTGACTCGCCTGAAAAGTTTTTCCTGACGGTCAATCTGACCCGCATTATGTTCCCTTATATTTTTTTCATCGGGCTGGTAGCCCTTTCCATGGGAATTCTGAATAGTCTCGGCCACTTTGCCGCCCCGGCCCTGGCGCCGGTTTTTTTGAATATTGCAATGATATGTTCGGTGTTTTTTATTTCACCATACATGTCCGATCCGGTAACCGGCCTTGCCATAGGGGTGCTTATCGGCGGTGTTCTTCAGCTTGCTCTTCAGATCCCCTTCCTTATTAAAAAAGGATTATATTTTTGGCAAAGGATAAAAATATTTCATCCAGGGCTGAAAAGGATTGGCGTATTAATGCTTCCAACCGTATTCGGAGCCGCTGTTTACCAGATTAATATCCTGGTCGGCACCCTTCTTGCCTCATTACTGCCTGAAGGAAGCGTTTCATATCTTTATTATGCAGACCGGCTGGTGCAGTTTCCTTTAGGCATATTTGCAATAGCGACTGCTACTGCTATTTTGCCAAGCCTTTCAAGGCAGGCTGCGTCAAGGGATTTAGAGGCTGTTAAAGCCACCTTTTCACATGCAATGAATCTGGTGTTATTCATAACAATACCTTCCATGGTCGGTCTTATTATACTCAGGGAGCCGATCGTTGCTCTGTTGTTTAAAAGGGGTGTTTTTGATTCCAAAGCCACACAATTGACTGCATATGCTCTTTTATATTATAGTATAGGTTTATGGGCATTTTCAGGTGTAAGGATAGTTGTTTCTACATTTTATGCTCTGCAGGATACAAGGACCCCTGTGCGCATGGCCGTAATATCGATTGTTGCCAATATAGTGCTTGGGATCATTCTGATGGGGCCGCTCGCTCACGGGGGCCTTGCCCTTTCCACCTCTCTTGCTTCAATGCTGAACTTAGGGCTTCTTGTTCGGGCATTAAAAATAAAACTTGGTTCATTAGGATTAAGGAGCATTGCCGAATCTGCTTGCAAAAGTTTGCTTTGTGCCGCAATAATGGGTGTAATTGTCAGCATTGTTTCCATTTTTTTGATTCCGTTAGCAGGCGGATCTCTATACGGCCTTTTTTTCGGGCTTATGGGAACAATAATAATCGGCTTTCTTCTTTATGGATTCTTTTCCTTTTTAATGAAAAGACCGGAACTGGAAAAGATTTGGGGCGTAATTGTTAAGGGCATAAGAAAAAGTTGACTACCAAGCAAAATATCATGCTGTCTCTAATAATATTAATTCTGTTTTCCCTGTTTTTGCTTATAATATTTGGAGACAATGGACTTGTTGATTTTGTCCTCATAAAGGGTGAAAAGGATAGACTGGTTGAAAAAAATGAAAAGCTTAACCAGGAGAACCTTAATATGTATCGTGAGATAGATAGGTTGAAAAATGACCCCAAGTTTGTCGAAAGTGTGGTAAGACAGGAATTAGGAGTAATAGGTAAAGATGAGGTTATATTCAAAACAGGTAAAAATCAGGGCAACAAAAAATGACTGATCATCCTGATTTTTATACAAAAACCATGGCAAAGGTTTACGCTGACCAGGGTTATTTAAGCAAGGCGGCTGAAATCTATAGATTACTTTTAAAACAGGAGCCCGACAGGAAGGATCTTATTGATGAGCTTTCCAAAATTGAAAAAAAACTTTCTGAAAAAACTCCAAATGATCCTGTTTTATTGCTTAGCAAATGGATTGATCTTGAGCTTAAATATAATAACTTGAAAAAGCTCAAAAATATTAGAAACGCGTAACTCATATAGGAGGTAAGGTTATGACAATAATAAGGCAGAGAAAAAAGGTTTTGGCGTTTATCGGAATAAGTGCTGTTTTTTTTCTCATAATTTTCGGATGCGCCGGAGGGAAAACGAAAAGGAACGGTCCCGAATCGCAAGCTACAACCCCCAAGGATAAAGGGCCTTCCCCTCTATATTATGATTTCGGAGATGTGCTTATACCAAATGAATTAAAGGTCAACAAGAAAGCATCCTTTGTGTACAAGACTTCCGGTTTTTCAGCGGGCGTTCTTGTTTTAAGCGGCAAAATCGGGATAAGTTCCCTTGTCGCTTTTTTTGAAAACAATATGCAAAAGGATAACTGGAGGATCATAAGTTCATTTAAGTCTCCGCGAACTGTGATGCTGTTCCAGAAAGAAAGCAGATGGTGCATGATAAACATTACTGAGAAAGATTTTAGGACCCTTGTTGAGGTGTGGGTCGCGCCGACAATTAATGAAGCTGAAGCAGGGCTGCTTAAATAAAAGATTATTATGCAAACCAGAATAGACAATAAAAAAATCGTTCTTGGTGTATGCGGCGGCATCGCGGCATATAAGAGTGTAGAATTATTAAGGCTCCTTAATAAGCAGGGGGCAAAGGTCAGGGTAGTAATGACTCAAAATGCCCGGTCTTTTGTCGGGCCGCTGACCTTTGAAGCATTATCAGGTTGTCCGGTCTGCTTTGACCTTTTTCAAAATATTGATAGAAAAAATGATGCATCCATAAGGCACATTGATTGGGCGAGGGATGCGGATGCTGTTATTATTGCTCCTGCAACAGCCAATATTATCGGCAAGCTCGCAAACGGCATAGCTGATGATGCCTTGAGCACATTCATGCTTGCCGTAACAGCCCCTGTTCTTTTGTGCCCTTCAATGAACACTCAAATGTATGCGAATAAGGCGGTTTGTAGAAATCTTTCCATGCTAAGGGCTGATGGATATTTTATTGTTGAGCCGGAGTCAGGGGAGCTTGCATGCGGCGATTCCGGTCCCGGACGTCTTCCTGAACCAAAAGATATACTGGACAGGCTTTTATACTGTCTTGCCCCCAAGGATCTGAAAAGCAAAAAGATTCTTGTAACCGCCGGTCCGACACGGGAACCTCTCGATCCTGTGAGGTTTATCAGCAATCCTTCATCAGGCAAGATGGGCTATAGCATTGCAAGGGCAGCAGAGCACAGGGGAGCCGAGGTTGTGCTGGTTGCCGGCCCGACAAATCTTCCTGATCCGGTCAATGTAAAGGTAATCAGGGTGGAGACGGCAAAGGAAATGGCACTGGCTGTGTTTGAGCACATGGAAGATGCCCGCATTATTATAAAAGCAGCAGCGGTTTCCGATTACAGGCCTGTTGATTCAGCAAAACAGAAAATAAAGAAGGGAAAAGATGAAATTACTTTGTTTCTGAAAAAAAACCAGGATATTTTAAAGGAACTTGGCAGGAAAAAAAAGAATCAGGTTCTTGTCGGTTTTGCTGCGGAAACAGAAAACCTTGAAATCAACGCAGAAAAAAAACTCGTAGAAAAAAAACTCGATATCATCGCAGCAAACCTTGTTAACACTCCATCTTCCGGGTTTGGCTCAGACACCAACAGGGTAACGCTTTTTTATAAAGATAAAACAAAGGAGGTCCTTCCTGAAATGGGAAAGGATGATCTGGCGCATATACTTCTGGATAGGATTGTAAAACTGATGGTCTCGTAAAAAATCCGGTCTTTGGCAGGCGCCGCTCCAAGTATAATTAAATTTAAACCAGGAAAAACTCACATATAAGAAATCGTAAAGAAAGAACAGGCCATAATAAAAATAATAATTGTGACAAGTAAGACGATCCTTTATAAATAACAATAGCGTATTAGGTTCTTTCTTAACGATTTCTAATACATTCAAACAGTTTCCTGATTTAAATTCAATCACACTTGAAGCTTACTGCTGGCGGCATAACATAACTTTTTACGAAGCCATTAGAATTGGGGATTACTCAAAGAACAGGTGGCAATTGTCGAATGACAAATGGCCGAGAATTAAATATCGCTGTTGAAGAGGTAAAAAATACGCTTTGTTTTCTGGCTGAAACCGGCTGCACCGGTTTTGACTGCGAAAAGAAAAGTCTTGAGACTATTGAATGCTGGGGAAAAGACATGGCATTTATGCCGCAAACACTGGAGCAGATACGCGCCGATCTTGGAGACTGTCGTTGCTGCAAATTATCGAACAGTCGTAAGAATATTGTCTTTGGGGCGGGGAGTCCCGTAGCGAGGCTTGTATTTGTTGGTGAAGGGCCCGGTTTTGAGGAGGATAAAACCGGCAAACCGTTTGTTGGGGCGGCAGGTAAGCTTCTTACCAAAATAATTCAGGCCATTAAACTTACACGTGAGCAGGTATATATTTGCAATATTATAAAATGCCGTCCTCCAGGCAACAGAAATCCTGAGCCAGATGAAATTAAGGCATGCTTCCCTTTTTTGGAGCGCCAGATCGCTGCTTTAAAGCCGGATTTCATATGCGCTCTCGGACTTTTTGCAACACAAACCCTCCTTGAAACAAAAGAGCCTATCTCAAAGCTCAGAGGGCGTTTCCATGATTACAAGGGGATTAAGCTTTTGCCTACATATCATCCCGCATATCTTCTTCGCAATCTGGATAAAAAAAGGGATGTCTGGGAGGATATGAAGAAACTGATAAATGAAATGGGGGAATAAAAGCTTTTTGGTTGTTGTTGCGGAGTATTTAATATGAAATACAAATTTTTCATAATCACCCTGTCGGCATTATTGCTGCTTTCTTCTGCAAATGGTTTTTCAGGGGAAAATGAAATCTATATTATCAAGGCATCAGGCGCAATAAGCCCTGCCACAGCCGACTTTTTAAAAAAGAGGATTAAGAAGGCATCAGATGATAATGTTTCCTGCGTTATTATTGAGCTTAATACCCCGGGAGGCCTGGCTGAGTCTATGCGTGATATTGTAATGGCCATACTTGCAAGCAGAGTTCCTGTTGTGGTCTATGTTTCTCCGGGCGGAGCAAGGGCTGCTTCGGCAGGGGTTATGATTACCATGGCGGCCGATATTGCTGCAATGGCTCCGGGAACAAATATCGGCGCTGCGCACCCGGTAGGCGCAGGGGGGCAAAAGATAGACAAAACCATGTCTGAAAAGATGGTTAATGACATGGTGGCTCATGCCAAAAGTGTTGCAAACAAACAGGGGCGGAATGCAGAGTGGGTTGAAAAGGCCATTCGTGAAAGTGTCTCTGTAACGGAAACCGAGGCCCTGAAACAAAATATCATCGATATTGTGGCAACAGATATGGATGATCTGATCAGACAGATTAATGGCCGTGAAATTAAGGACAAGGGAGTGATTAACCTTGACAATCCCAGAAGGACGATACTGGAAGAAAATATAAGAACAAAAATTTTAAAGATAATAAGTGATCCTAATATTGCATATATTCTTATGATGATAGGCATGGCAGGGATTTATTTTGAACTATCGCATCCTGGCGCTATTTTCCCCGGAGTGATCGGAGCCATCGCAATTGTATTGGCATTTTTTTCCTTTCAGACACTTCCCGTCAACTATGCGGGCATACTCCTCATTATACTTGCGATGATATTTTTTATTATGGAGATGAAGATTACAAGCTATGGCCTTCTCAGCATAGCAGGGGTAACCTCACTTTTTTTAGGTTCCCTGATGTTGTTTGAGAACGCAAGTCCTGAACTAAGGGTTTCTTGGCAGGTATTTTTGCCAACAATTGTTATAGTCTCAGGTTTTTTTGTCACACTTGCGAGCCTGGTTTTTAAAGCGCAGGTATCAAAGCCTAAAACAGGCGCAAAGGGCCTTGTCGGTGAAATCGGAGTTGTAAAAGAGGATATCATGCCGGAGGGAAAGGTCTTTGTGCACGGGGAGCTCTGGAATGCGACTTCAAAAAACCGGATAAGCAAAGGGACAAAAGTAAGGGTGATAAAGGTGGTAAATCTCGTGCTTGATGTTGAGCCGGTCAGTATCGGCCGACATGATAACTAATGCCTGAACGAAAACCAAGCAAAGTTGTCATTTCGAGCGGAGCGAGAAATCTTATAGTATTGAAAATGCTTGCGTTAAAAGATTTCTCCCTTTGGTCGAAATGACAAAAAGTGGGGTTTTCATTCAAGCACTAACTATAAGCTATTTTATAAAAGGAGAATAAAATGTATACATTAATTGCTGTTATTATACTTGTAGCCTTTTTTCTGTCATCAGCCGTACGAATATTAAATGAGTATGAACGCGGGGTTATATTCAGGCTTGGCAGGGTTATAAAGGCAAAAGGGCCCGGCCTGATTATACTTATTCCCATTGTAGATAAAATGGTAAAGGTAAGTATGCGTCTTGTGGCCATGGATGTGGATCCGCAGGATGTTATAACCAAGGATAATGTTTCGGTAAAGGTTAATGCCGTAATCTATTTCAGGGTAATCGATCCGACAAAGGCTATAGTTGAGGTTGAGCAATACAACTATGCAATGTCTCAACTCGCCCAGACAACCCTGAGAAGTGTGTGCGGCCAGGTAGAGTTAGATGAGCTTTTGTCTGCAAGGGAAAAGATTAATGAGCAGCTTCAAACAATACTGGACACACATACAGACCCGTGGGGATTAAAGGTTACAACCGTGGAACTCAAGCATATTGATCTGCCCCAAGAGATGCAGCGCTCGATGGCCAAGCAGGCTGAGGCGGAAAGGGAACGTCGCGCCAAGGTAATCAATGCAGAAGGGGAATTCCAGGCCGCTACCAAGCTGGCTGAAGCATCGAAAATAATTGAAAGTCACCCTACGGCCTTGCAACTCAGGTATCTCCAGACAATGCGCGAGATGTCGGCAGAGCAGAATACAACAACAATTTTTCCGTTTCCAATTGATCTTTTCAAGCCATTTTTAAAGCTTATTGATAATAAAGACACATTGAAAAAAGAGACCTAAAAATGCATCGCCTGTTGACATAATAAAATAAAATAGTTAAAAAAACCTTTTTTCTTATCATGATTGACCGTTTTGTAAAACCCTCAAGGATAAAAAAGGAGATCGGCTGGATATGAGCGCTGAGAAAAAAAAGAAGATCGAAGAAAAACCTATAGATAAAATGACTGTCAAGGATCTGAGAGAGGTAGCCAAGGAGATCCCTGAAATTACTACTGTTTACGGAATGAACAAGGCAGAGTTACTTGCTTCAATAAAAAAGGCAAGGGAGATCGAAGATACGCCTAAGAAGAAAGCCGATGCATCGGTTCGTGACATCAAGTCAAAAATCAGAAAATTAAAGGCTGAGCGAGAAGCCTTTTTAAAGGCCGATAATAAAAAGATGGCGATTATTTTCAGGCGCCGCATTTCCAGGTTGAAGAAAAAAACAAGAAAAGCAGCATAACTTTTAAAAGGTTAATGGTTTAGTGATATTTATGATTAATCCGTCCTCTATAGCTTTTGATGTTGATGGGGTTTTTGCCGACACCATGACATTGTTTCTTGATATAGCACACAAGGAGTATGGCATAAATTGGATCAGGCCCGAAGATATTACCAGTTATTCTATTGAAGATTGCATTGATATTGATAAGAACATTATTAACAACATATTAAACAGCATACTCGATGGCAATTACAATGTTACCTTAAAACCTATAGACGGGGCTCCCGAGGTGTTGACAAAGTTGGGAATGAGCCAAAGACGGCTTCTCTTTGTAACGGCACGACCTTATTTGGGTCCCATCTACGATTGGATGTTAAGCATCCTGCCGCTTAAACCTGATTCAATAGAGATTGTTACAACAGGCACATTTGAAGGCAAGTCGGATGTTCTTTTGCGCAAAAATGTCGCCTATTTTGTTGAAGACAGGCTTGAGACCTGTTTTAAACTTAAAGAGGCCGGCATAACGCCGGTTCTGTTCAAGCAGCCGTGGAACAGGGAGGCTCATCCATTTGTGGAGGTCGAAACCTGGAGCGATCTTGAAGAGCTAATTAAATTTTGATGATTTCATCTGCTTTCAAAAAGTTAATCGGATCTTTTATCGAATTTCTTTCCCTGGAAAAGGGGTATTCCAAAAACACCTCTCGCGCATACCTGCACGATCTTGAAGAGTTTGCATCCTTTTTTGCTCAAAACCGGTCTTTAACGGGAGGAAAGAGTAATCATGCAGATTCATATAAAGAAAATCAGGTTGGAGTGGATGAAGTAAGCCCATTGATGATAAGGGGTTATTTGGGATTTTTACACAAAAAGAACAAAAAGGTAACCATAGCACGCAAGCTTTCCTCTTTGCGTTCCTTTTTCAGATATCTTGTGAAGCATGGTGTAATTACTGATAATCCGGCTGATTTGATTCTTTCGCCAAAACAGAGAAAGGCTATTCCTGTCTGTTTGACAGTTGACGACACATTCAGGCTGCTGAATTTCATAAAGACGGACACTCTGGCCGGACTGAGGAATTGCGCTGTTTTTGAGTCCCTATATTCGAGCGGAATAAGAGTATCTGAGCTTGCGGGATTGAATTTGATTGACGTGGATTTTACGAGCTGTGTTATCCGTGTCTTTGGAAAAGGCAACAAGGAAAGAATTGTGCCGATCGGCAAAAATGCTCTTGATGCAATAAAGGCTTATAGAAATAGGCTGCGCCTGGAAGCAGGCATGCAAATTGATGAAAACGGCCCGTTGTTTTTAAACAAAAACAATGGCCGTCTTACAGCAAGATCTATTGCCCGTATCCTTGCCAGGGTTGCAAAAGAATGCGGTCTTTTAATGCCTGTTTCACCGCATGCTTTGCGTCACTCGTTTGCAACACATATGCTTGACGCGGGAGCGGATTTAAGGGTAGTGCAGGAACTCCTGGGGCATAAAAACCTTTCTACTACACAAAAATATACACATGTGAGTATAGACAGACTAATGGAAACCTATGATAAAGCCCATCCAAGAAGGTGATTAATGATATGAAAATTCATGGAACGACCATCCTTGCTGTAAGGCATAAGGATAAGCTGGCGGTTGCCGGTGACGGCCAGGTAACTTTGAATAATAATATTATAAAACATCATGCCAAAAAGGTAAGAAAGATTTATAATGACAAGATTATTGTGGGATTTGCAGGAGCAACTGCTGATGCTTTAAATCTTTCTGAACGTTTGGAAGCAAAACTTGAACGTTACAACGGAAACCTGACTCGCAGCGCTGTTGAGCTGGCAAGAGACTGGCGAACCGACAAGTATTTAAGACGTCTTGAGGCAATCATGATTGCTTCAGATGAAGACAGAATGTTTCTTATCTCAGGCAAAGGTGATGTAATCGAACCTGATGAAGGAGTTATGGGTATCGGGTCCGGAGGAGTCAGCGTTCAGGCAGCGGCAACAGCTCTGATAAGGCATACAGATATGGATGCCAGAGCTATTGTGGAAGAAGCCATGAGAATAGCCGGTTCAATCTGCATATTTACAAACGATTCAATAACTATAGAAGAGTTGTAGGGATTAAGAATTAAACGATTAAGGGATTGAGGAATTATGAGATTGAGGAATTAAAATCAATAGGATACATTCAATTCCTGAATTCCCCAATTCCTGAATTCCTCAATTCAAGAGGATTGATAAAACAAATAATTACTTTAACCCGTAAATTATAACTATAACTAAAAAAGAATGGAAATATGAGCGATTTAAAACCATCAGAAATTGTTAAAGAGCTTGATAAATATATTATCGGCCAGCAAAAGGCAAAGCGTTCTGTCAGCATTGCATTAAGGAATAGATGGCGAAGGCGACAGGTCCCGGAAGATCTCCGCGATGAAATTGCGCCCAAAAATATTATACTCATAGGTCCCACAGGGGTAGGAAAGACAGAGATAGCAAGGAGGCTATCCAGGCTTACCGATTCACCTTTCACCAAGGTTGAGGCATCCAAGTTTACAGAAGTAGGATATATGGGCAGAGATGTTGAATCAATGGTAAGGGATCTTTTGGAGCTTACCGTAAATATGGTTAAAGCAAAGGCACAGGAATCGGTGGAAGAAAAAGCGCGGCAGATTGCCGAAGAAAGAATGCTTGACCTTCTGCTTCCAAAGCCAAGAGCTAAGCAAAAGCAGGATAGTGAAGCCGCAAAACAAATCCCAATTGATTTTATGGCGCATAATGATGCTGAATCATCCTCAACAAGAGAAAAACTTCGCGAAATGCTTCGGGAAGGAAAACTTGACAACCGGTATGTTGATATTGATATTTCAGATCGGGCTGTGCCTGTTGTGGAGATTTTCTCAAGCATGGGGATAGAGGAGATGGGCATTAACTTTAAGGATATGTTAGGCGGCATAATGCCCAAAAGCTCAAAGAGAAGGAAGCTTAAAGTGCCTGAAGCCATGAGGACTCTGGCTCAGGAAGAGGCTCAGAACCTTGTGGATATGGAAGAGGTCGTAAGCCGGGCAATTAAAAAGGTTGAACAGACAGGAATAATTTTTTTAGATGAGATAGACAAAATTGTAAGTAAAAACGGCAGCCACGGTCCTGATGTATCCAGGGAAGGGGTGCAGCGGGATCTTCTCCCTGTAGTGGAAGGGTGCAATGTTACAACTAAATACGGCCCAGTGAAAACAGACCATATCCTTTTTATTGCTTCCGGCGCTTTTCACACAATTAAACCTTCTGATTTAATCCCCGAGCTTCAGGGCAGGTTCCCGATCCGGGTAGAACTTGATTCCCTCGGAAAGGACGAGTTTGTCAGGATACTTACCGAACCGAAAAACGCATTGCTTCTTCAATACCTGGCGCTTTTAAGGACAGAAGGTGTTGATGTGGTCTTTGAGAATGATGCTGTGGCGAAAATTGCGAAAATTGCTGAAGAGGTTAACAACCTGACTGAAAATATCGGTGCAAGGAGACTACATACACTTATGGAATATCTGCTTGAAGATATACTCTTTGATGCTCCTGACATGAAAGAAAAAAGGATTGTAATTGACGGAAAATATGTTGATGATAAATTAAAAGATATCAAAGACGATGAGGACCTTAGCAGGTATATCCTTTAACAGAACAATTTTAAATTAAACATTCATAATTTAAAATTAGAGCGCAGCGATTCATTATGACCCCAAATGTTGCAGACATACTCATTGAAGCTCTTCCCTATATACGTCGTTTTTACGGCATGACCATTGTAATTAAATACGGCGGGCATGCAATGGTTGATGAGCAGTTAAAGGCCGATTTCGCCCAGGATATCACTTTGTTGAAATTTATTGGGCTCAACCCGATTGTTGTGCATGGCGGCGGCCCGCAGATTAACTCAGTCCTTGAGCAAATGGGTATAGACCCGAAGTTTGTCAGAGGGATGCGTTTTACTGATGAGCAGACTATGGATGTTGTGGAGATGGTACTTGGGGGCAAGGTAAACAAGGCGATTGTCGCTGGAATTAATCAACACGGAGGAAAAGCAGTCGGCTTAAGCGGCAAGGATGGAGGACTTATATCGGCAAAAAAACTCCATATCAAATATCAGGAGGATGCTGATAAGCCGCCTGAAATAATTGATCCAGGTCTGGTGGGACAGATTACACATGTCAATCCTGATATTATCAACACGCTGACCAAACAGGATTTTATCCCAATTGTTGCTCCGGTCGGGGCTGGAGATTCCGGCGAGACATTCAATATCAATGCTGATCATGTGGCAAGCAGGATAGCCATAGCGCTGAAAGCCGGACGTCTTATTTATATTACAGATGTTGATGGAGTGCTTGATGCCTCGGGCTTGGCAATATCTTCAATCAATGCTGAAAAGATAAATAACATGATTCAAGATAAAACCGTTTCCAAGGGTATGATTCCAAAGCTTGAATGCGCCTTGGATGCACTGAAAAACGGGGTTGAAAAGGTTCACATTATTAATGGATGCAAACGTCACTCAGTATTGCTGGAGCTTTTTACCCATAAAGGGATCGGGACTGAAGTTACAATATGAAAACCGACATAATAGATAGGACTGATAAGGTTATAGCAAAAACATATAACAGGTTTCCGATTGTAATCACAAGGGGCAAAGGATGCACTCTCTGGGACAGCGAAGGACGCGCCTATACCGATTTTGTTGCGGGAATCGCCGTTTGCAACCTTGGCCATGCGCATCCAGGAGTGTCAAAAGTTCTGTCAGACCAGGCAAATACCCTTTTTCATGTGTCGAACCTTTATTATACTGTTCCCCAGGTAGAGCTTGCGTCATGGCTTGTCGACAACAGTTTTGCAGACAGGGTTTTTTTCTGCAACAGCGGGGCTGAAGCAAATGAGGCTGCAATAAAATTAGTTAGGAAGTATTTCAATGATAAAGGGGACCTGCGCCGCAACAGGATAATTGCCATGGAGCAATCCTTTCACGGCCGCACCATGGCCACCCTTTCTGCTACAGGTCAGGACAGGATCAAGCAGGGATTTGACCCATTGCTCGAAGGTTTTGACTTTGTGCCTTTTAACGATATTAATGCGCTAAAAAATAAAATAAATCCCTTTACATGCGCAGTTATTATAGAACCTGTCCAGGGTGAAGGAGGGGTCCGCTGCCCTAATGCCGAATACCTTAAAGATGTGAGACGGCTTTGTGATGAAACAGGGACATTGCTGATTTTTGATGAAATACAGACAGGAATAGGCCGAACCGGAAAACTTTTTGCTTATGAGCATTTCGGGATTGAGCCCGATATCATGACATTGGCCAAAGCGCTTGCCAATGGATTGCCCATAGGCGCCATGCTGGCTAAAGAGCATATTGCCGTGGCATTCGGGCCGGGTTCGCATGCATCGACATTTGGAGGCACGCCGGTTGTTACCGCTGCTTCACTCGAAGTTGTCAGGACGCTTGTCAGGGAAATGGTTATAGACCATTGCTTACAGATCGGGGCATATTTTAAGGAAAGACTTTTGTGGCTGAAAGACAGGCATGATTCCATTGCAGATGTTCGCGGAATCGGTTTGCTGCTTGGAATAAAACTTAAAACAGACGGTGAGCCTGTTGTGAAAAAATGCATGGAAAAAGGGTTTCTGATAAACTGCATTCAGGGTAATATCTTACGATTCATTCCTCCCCTTATCATAGAAAAGGAGGAGATAGACTCTCTAATAACATGTCTGGATGAAATATTTTTAAGAGGTTGAATTGAAAAAAGACATACTAACGCTTTTAGACCTGTCCAAAGAAGACTTTGAGATCTTCTTTAGGCGGGCGCTTGAGCTTAAAAAGGAACATAATAAAGGGATCCCCGATAAATCGTTTGCAGGGAAAACACTGGGCCTTATTTTTGATAAGCACTCGACACGCACCCGCCTGTCTTTTGAAACAGCAATGATTCAGCTTGGCGGAACTTCGATATTTATCAGCGCCAAAGATACTCAGATTGCCAGGGATGAGCCGGTAAGGGATACTGCCAGGGTTCTTTCAAGATACCTGGACTGCCTCGCTATCAGGACATTTTCTCAGGATCTGTTGAAGGAGTTTGCAGAGTATGCCACTATTCCGGTGATAAATGCCCTGACCGATCTATACCATCCGTGCCAGGTTTTAAGCGATCTTTTGACCGTGATAGAGCGCAAAGGGGGTTACAAAGATCTGAAAATAGCATGGGTCGGAGATGGCAATAATGTAGCTCATTCATGGATAAATGCTGCTGCTGTCCTTGGGTTGGATCTTACATTAGCCTGTCCTGAAGGATATTACCCTGATAGCAAAATTGTCGAAAAGGCGCTTGAGAGAAAGTGCGGCAAAATTCTGATAACTTCTGATCCTGTTGAGGCGGCAGATGGCGCTGATGTGATATATACCGATGTATGGGCGAGCATGGGGCAGGAGGGTGAACAAACCACAAGAAAGCAGGTATTTAAGCCTTTTCAGGTAGACAAAGAGCTTGTAAGTAAGGCTTCTGAAGATGTTATAGTAATGCACTGCCTGCCGGCTCACAGGGGTGAAGAAATCAGCGAAGAGGTGCTGGAAGGGCCTAATTCGGTTGTTTGGGATCAGGCTGAAAATAAACTCCATATGCACAAGGCGGTGCTTGAAGTATTGATGGGCAATTAAGTGGAATAGGATAATATCATGTCTGATAAAATAAATAAGGTGGTTCTGGCCTATTCGGGCGGCCTTGATACATCGGTTATATTAAAATGGCTTATTGAGACATATGATTGCGAAGTGATCGCATTTTCAGCCGATTTAGGGCAGGAAGAGGAGCTTGATCATCTGGAAGAAAAAGCATTAAAGACCGGCGCTAAAGCGGTTTATATAGATGATCTTAAGGAGACCTTTGTTAAGGATTATGTATTTCCGGCCTTTCGCGCAAATGCCCTTTATGAGAGCCAGTATCTTTTGGGCACATCCCTTGCCAGGCCCCTTATAGCAAAGCGACAGATTGAGATAGCGCAGATAGAAGGGGCGGACGCCGTAAGCCATGGAGCTACCGGAAAGGGAAATGACCAGGTGCGTTTTGAGCTGAGCTATCTCGCGCTTAATCCGGATATTAAAATCATCGCTCCATGGCGGGAATGGACGCTTAATTCCCGCACATCCCTTATGGAGTTTGCTAAAACCCATAGCATACCTGTTCCGACAACTCCGGCAAAACCTTATAGTTCCGATAGGAATCTTCTTCATATAAGTTACGAAGGCGGCGTGCTTGAAGATCCGTGGCAGGAACCGCCTGAGGATATGTTCACATTGACTGTTTCGCCCAAGGATGCGCCTGACAAGCCCGAAATAATTGAAATAACGTTTAAGCATGGTGATCCGGTTGCAATAAACGGCAAAGAGCTGTCTCCGGCGAATCTGCTTAAGGAGCTAAACAGGCTGGGCGGCCGTAACGGCATAGGCAGGGCAGATATAGTTGAAAACCGCTTTGTTGGCATGAAATCCCGTGGAGTATATGAGACCCCCGGGGGCACTATATCGAGGACGGCCCACATAGCGATTGAGTCGATTACCATGGACAGAGAGATAATGCATCTTAGGGATTCTTTGATACCGAAATATTCTGAGATCGTATATTATGGTTTCTGGTTTTCACCTGAGATGAAGCTTCTGCAGGATATGATAGACCAGACCCAGAAGAATGTTTCAGGGGTTGTGCGTTTAGAACTATATAAGGGAAACTGTCGTGTTCTTGGGCGCAAATCCGATCGGTCCCTTTACAGTGAGGATTTTGCAACATTTGAAAAAGACAGTGTGTTCAGCCAGAAAGATGCCGAAGGCTTTATCCGGCTTAATGCGCTAAGATTGCGTATTCAAAAAATGATACAAAACAGGTCCTAATAAACACTACCCCTAAAAAAGGTTGTAACACTTTAGCTTTTTAAAAATATTACTGCTTCAAATATAATTAAATTTTATACTGAAAAAACTCGTAGATAACGGCTCGTAATGAAAGAATCTGCCCGGGCTATTAATAAAGATTTTTGTTTTAAGAAAATCTTTTATCTTTAAATTAGATCGCTTATGGTTCTTTCATAACGATCCCTAATCCACTCAAACAGTTTTCAGTATAAAATTTAATCATACTTGAAGCTTATTTAAAGGTGATTTATTTCAAAAGACTAAACTAATATAAAAGGTTTTAAACCTGGCAAATGGAAAAATAAACAGCACTTCACAAGGAGTTATATATGACCGAAAAGCCGTGGGGCGGCAGATTTTCAGAAAAGACAGATAGAGGTGTAGAGATTTTTACCTCTTCAATAGATGTAGATAAGCGGCTTTATGCTTATGATATTGAAGGCAGTATCGCTCACTGCAGTATGCTTGAAAAGGCATCGATTATTACAGAAGAGGATGCTTCATCAATAATCCAGGGCCTTGGCAAGATAAAAAGGGAAATTGAGAGAGGAAAATTCCTGTTTGATAAAGGTTTGGAGGATATCCATATGCATGTTGAATCCAGACTTCTCCAAGTGGCCGGAAAGGTTGCGCAGAAGCTTCATACTGCAAGGAGTCGTAACGATCAGGTGGCCCTGGATGTGCGTATGTACCTGAGAGATGAGACCGCAAAGATTATTAAAAGCCTCGTTAATCTGAAAAAAGCTATTTTGTTGGTCGCCAAAGCCAACATTGATACGATTTTGCCTGGATATACCCATCTGCAGAGAGCGCAGCCGGTGCTTTTGGCTCACCATATGATGGCCTATTATGAGATGTTTTTGCGTGATGCGGACAGATTCAGGGATTGCCTGAAACGGATAAATGTAATGCCGCTTGGAAGCGGAGCCCTTGCCGGCACAACATTTCAGATCGACAGAGATTACACGGCCAATCTTCTTGGATTTAAAGAGGTGTCGAGAAACAGCATAGACTCTGTGTCTGACAGAGATTTTATCATTGAATTTTTATCAGCGGCAAGTATATGCATGGTGCATTTCAGCCGTTTGTCGGAAGAGTTGATTTTATGGTCCACATCTGAATTCGATTTTATCGAGCTTCCTGATTCATTTGCCACAGGAAGCAGCATCATGCCTCAAAAGAAGAACCCTGATGTTCCTGAACTGATCCGCGGGAAAACCGGTCGTGTTTTTGGAAACCTGATGGCCATTTTATCCATTATGAAGTCATTGCCGCTTGCCTATAATCGCGATATGCAGGAGGATAAAGAGCCGTTGTTTGATGCGGTTGACATTTTAAAAGCCTGCATTGATATATGCTCATCTATGCTTCCCAAGCTGAAAATCAACAAAGAGGCAATGCATAAAGCCGCAGCTAAAGGGTTTTTAAATGCAACAGATCTGGCTGATTATCTTGTAACGGCAGGAATGCCGTTTCGGCAGGCCCATACCTGTGCCGGCAAGGCGGTGAGCTATGCGCTGGATAAGAATAAAGATCTGCATGAACTTACACTAAAAGAGTTAAAATCCTTTTCAAACCTTATTAAAAAGGATATTTTTAACATTTTAAGCACAGATCAGATGATAAACCGCAGGAAATCTTTTGGCGGAACCGCCAAAGAAAATGTCATGGCTGCCATAAAGAAAGCTGAAACGAGTCTTAATGTTTTGGAACACACTGATGAATAAAGGTTTTGATAGAGGTTTGATAGCAATATTTTCAATTTTGCTCTGCATCGTTGTTTTTCACTTGGGATGCGGCAGAAAGGCGGCTCCTGTTCCTCCCGGTCAGGTCATTCCGCCTGTAGTTGATGATTTAAGCTCAAGCATAGATGGGAACATTCTCGAACTTGCCTGGACTATTCCTGATGAAAAAGGGAAGATCGTATCAGATTTAGGCGGTTTTATTGTATATAAATCAAAAACTTCTCTTTCCGAGTCCGACTGTAAAGGGTGTCCTGTGCTTTTTAAGCGAATTGCCGATATTCCTATCAAAGAAAAGGATATAAATAAGAAAATAACCTACAATGAAACCCTGGAAAAGGGCTACAGGTATATCTATAAGGTAACAGTTTATACAAAAACAGGGGCTTCTGGAAAAGACTCCAATTATATAGAATTTGACCACTAACCAGCAACGAGCAGCAATTTTATGCATCATTTTCAATACCGCGGCAATGAAATGTATTGCGAAGATGTTCCGATACAGATAATTGCTCAAAAAGTAGGCACCCCTTTTTATTTATACAGTCATGCTACATTAAAGCGTCATTTCTCTGCCTTTAATGATGCTTTTGACGGCATAAACAGGCTTGTATGTTTTTCGGCAAAGGCAAACAGCAATATAGCTGTATTAAAACTGTTTGCAAACCTTGGAGGCGGCCTGGATATCGTGTCGGGTGGAGAGCTTTTTCGCGGCTTAAAAGCCGGCATCTTACCGGACAGAATCGTTTATTCCGGTGTTGGAAAGAGCGTTGACGAAATCGACTATGCTTTAAAGACAGGCATATTGATGTTTAATGTAGAGTCGATTGAAGAACTTGAGCTGATTAACAAAAGAGCATCTCTTTTAAATCTGAAGGCTCCTGTTGCAATTCGAGTAAATCCGAACATTGATTCAAAGACCCATCCATATATTTCAACAGGGCTTAAAAAGAACAAATTCGGCATTGATTATAAGACGGTTATTGAAGGATACAAGCTTGCAGGCAGACTTGAGAACATCGAGGTTATAGGCATTGATTGCCACATAGGATCGCAGATTATTGAAGCGCAGCCTTTTGAAGATGCCTTGAAAAGCATAAAAAGGCTGATAGATGAATTAAAGGATCTCGGCATAGAGATCAGATATCTCGATATGGGTGGCGGTCTTGGAATAACCTATGATGATGAATCCCCTCCACATCCCGGCGAATATGCCAGACCGATAGTCAATGCCCTTGAAAGCTCGCACCTTCAGCTTATTCTGGAGCCCGGCAGGGTTATTGTTGGAAATGCCGGCATACTGGTTACCCGTGTACTTTACAGAAAATCCGGCAGGGGCAAGGAGTTTATTGTTACTGATGCAGGCATGAACGATCTGATGCGTCCAACATTATACAATGCTTTTCATGCCATAAAACCTGTTGTAAAGACAAAAGAGAGGTTGATAACAGCAGATATTGTAGGGCCTATTTGTGAATCAGGCGATTTTCTGGCTGTTAACCGTGAAATTTCCGATGTCAAAAACGGGGATTTTCTTGCGGTCATGAGCGCTGGAGCATATGGATTTACCATGTCATCCAATTACTGTTCCAGGCTGAGGATACCCGAAGTAATGGTAAAGGACGACCTGTTTTATGTTGTAAGGGCACGGCAGGAATACGAAGATCTTATTGCAGGCGAGTCAACACCTCCGTTTTTAGAAAATTAATAGAATACCTTCAATCGGCAATCTAAAATTGACAATATGAAACATATTGAATTCTTTAAAGTAAGCGGCAGCGGCAACGATTTTATCATAATCGATAACAGGGACAGGATTATTGATGAAAAGAATCTGAAAAATTTTGTTGCAAATGTGTGCCGCAGAAAAATGTCGGTGGGCGCTGACGGGTTTATACTTATTGAAAAGTCTGATTCTGTTGATTTCAGGTGGCGGTTTTTTAATGCTGACGGAAACCCGGCTGAGATGTGCGGGAACGGCGCAAGGTGCGCGGCCCGTTTTGCATATTTAAACAGGATCGCCGGCTCAAAGATGTCCTTTGAAACCGAAGCAGGAATTGTTTCAGCAAAGGTTTCAAACGACTTGGTAAAGATCAATATACCGGAGCCGGCTGAGCTTAAGACAGATTATTTGCTTGATCTGGAAAACGGCGCTTTAAAAATAAGCAGCATAAATACCGGTGTTCCCCATGTGGTTATAGTTATGGACAGCATAGATAATGTTGATGTTGTTAAGCTTGGCAGGGAAATCCGTTTTCATGACATGTTTGCTCCTGCCGGAACAAATGTAAACTTTATATGTCAAAATAAGGATGATACAATTTCCATCCGCACCTATGAACGGGGAGTCGAAGATGAAACCTTAGCCTGCGGCACAGGCGCTGTGGCTGCCGCTATTGTTACGGCATTCAAATTCGGGGCAGAATCACCTGTAAGGGTAATCACAAAGAGCGGGGAAAGTCTTTATATTTATTATAAAGTAAATAATGGCAAATGTTCTGATGTTTATCTTGAGGGGGATGCTCGAATCATCTACAAGGGCGAGCTTTATGAGGATGCCTGGGAGTATAGTTTATGATCAAAATTGAAAAGTCAGACAGATTGAATAATCTTCCCCCATATCTGTTTAAGGAGATAGACAGGCAAAAGGAAGAGGTCAGAAAACAGGGCATTGATATTATTGACCTGGGCGTAGGGGATCCTGACATGCCCACGCCGCCTCATATAATTAAAGCCTTAAACAGGGCGGCATCAGATCCGGCAAATCATAGATATCCTTCTTATTCGGGGATGGAGGATTTTAATGGAGCTGTTGCTCGCTGGTATAAGCGCAGATTCAATGTTGATCTTGATCCTTTAAATGAGGTTGTGACCCTGATAGGATCCAAGGAAGGGATAGCTCATATCCCTCTTGCCTTTATCAATCCAGGTGATGTTGCCCTTGTATCAAGTCCGGGATATCCGGTCTATGATATTGGTGTAAAATTTGCCGGCGGTGAGACATATTTCATGGATCTTATAAAGGAAAATAATTTTCTGCCTGATTTAGGGGCTGTGCCTGACGAGATTGCAGGGAAAGCAAAGCTGATGTTTATTAATTATCCCAACAATCCGACGTCTGCGGTTGCAACCGGGGAGTTTTTTGAAGAAGTTGTTGCCTTTGCGGGATCCAATAATATAATTGTTTGTCACGATGCAGTCTATACGGAGATGGCTTTTGATGGATACAAACCGAAAAGTTTTCTTGAAACCGCCGGTGCAAAGGATGTGGGGATAGAGTTTCATTCACTTTCAAAGACATATAATATGACGGGCTGGCGTATTGGGTTTGCGGTCGGCAGGGCCGAGGTAATACAGGCGCTTGGCCAGGTGAAAAGCAATATTGATTCAGGGGCGTTCCAGGCAATCCAGATTGCGGGAATAACCGCTCTGGAAGGGGATCAGACCTGTGTAAAAGCCATGAACAGGAAATATGCTGAGCGTCGCGATATCCTTGCTGAAGGACTTTCCGGCCTTGGTCTTTCATTTGAAAAGCCAAAGGCGACATTCTATGTCTGGATCGAAGCGCCAAAGGGATATAATTCATCACAATTTGCCAGCCACCTGTTAACAAAGGGAGGGATTGTAGTAACGCCCGGTAATGGATTCGGCGCTGCAGGTGAAGGTTATGTAAGGATGGCTTTAACAGTCGGGAAGGAAAGGCTGAAAGAGGTTATTGAAAGGATCCGTTCCATCGGTTTTTAAGGTGAGTAAGCAGCACATTGCATACATTTCTGCAGGATCCAATATAGGAAACAGGCTTGAAAACTGTCAAAACGGCATAACTGCTCTTACAGAATCCAACATAGCAACTTTAAAGGCAAAGTCACCATTTTATATAACCGAACCGGTTGATTATATAAATCAGGATTGGTTCGTAAATCTTGTTGTAAAGATTGGGACCAGACTCGATCCTTTCCGGCTTTTAGATAAACTAAAATCAATTCAAAGCAATGCTGGTCGCAATCATAATGCCGAAAGGTTTGGCCCCAGAATACTTGATCTTGATATCATTATGTATGATGATTTTGTAATAAATTCACCCGAACTAATCATCCCTCATCCCGAAATGCATAAAAGACACTTTGTTTTAAAGCCTATTTGTGGTATAGACCCGCACATTGTTCATCCTGTTTTAAAAAAGGATATGCAATGCCTGTTAGACAGCCTGGATGATGATGGGCAAATGGTGAGAGAGCTGAAAGGGCATGATTTAATATAGATGCGGTTTTTAATAATATTAGCATTAATATACTTTGCATACCGGGCGCTTAAGTCTTGGATGTTACCAGGCGGCTCATCGAAAAATAAGGTTTCCCGCGAGCCTACCGGTGAAATTGACGATGTAATGGTAAAAGATCCTTATTGCGAGGTATATTTCCCAAAGAGAAACGGTGTGCATTTAAATATTAATGGAAAGGATCTGTATTTTTGCAGTACAGAATGCAGGGACAAATTTATTGCAGGACATTCGAAAGGGGATGTTTAGGAGGCTTTAACAGATGAAATTTTTTATTGATACTGCAAACATAGAAGAAATAAAGGATGCCAACAGCATGGGTATGGTTGATGGGGTTACAACCAACCCCAGCCTGGTCTCAAAAGAAGGTCGTGATTTTGAAGAGCTTATTAAAGAAATTTGCGAAATTGTGGATGGTCCAGTAAGCGCCGAAGTTATCAGCCTCGATACCGAAGGTATGGTCAAAGAGGCGCGTCATCTGGCAGCTATCAATGACAATATTGTCGTAAAAATACCCATGACTATTGATGGAATAAAGGCTACGTGCAAGCTTTCGAGCGAAGGAATTAAAACAAATGTAACCCTTGTATTTTCACCCCTTCAGGCCCTTATGGCGGCCAAAGCCGGCGCTACATATGTTAGTCCATTTATTGGCCGTCTTGATGATCTGGCCAGTGAAGGCATGTTTCTTATTGAACAAATTGTTGAAATTTATAGTAATTATGCATTTGACACAGAAATCATAGTAGCAAGCATACGCAACCCGCTTCATGTCCTTGATGCGGCCCTGATCGGCGCTGATATTGCCACTATACCCTTTAATGTGCTTGCAAAGTTTGCCGCTCATCCCATGACCGATAAAGGACTAAAAGCCTTTCTTGACGATTGGAACAAGGCAAAGAAGTAATCAAACGGAATGCTTTCTAAAGACAAGATAAAAAATTTGTTAAGCCATCCCAATAGCTTAACATTATGTCGCATAGCGATAATACCGGTCATTGTGATTTTGATGCTGTTTCCGAACAGGTTTTTCACATTTATTGCGGCCCTTTTGTTCAGCGCTGCGGCAATTACCGATTATCTGGATGGTTATTTTGCAAGACGCCGGGGACTTGTGACTGATTTTGGGAAGATTATGGATCCTGTTGCCGACAAGCTCCTGGCTTCTTCAGCCTTTATAATGCTCTCCTCTCTTGGCTGGATTCCCGGATGGATGGTTTGCATAATTATAGGCCGTGAGATCGCCGTAACAGGCCTGCGTAATTTTGCCGTTGAAAGCAGAGAGGATATTGCCGCATCCAGTCTTGGAAAATATAAAACAGGGTTTCAGATAGCCGCTATCATACCTCTTTTATTCCATTACCCTTATTTTGGTTTAAATTTCCATGCAATCGGAACCCTGTTTTTATGGGCGGCCCTTGTATTAACGGTCTGGTCAGGCGTTGATTATTTCATAAAGTTCAAAAGGCATCTCAAAATTTAGCCCAATTTTTTGTTGACAAAATTGGTATTTTTGTAAAATATCCATAAACCTGAGCGGGAATAACTCAGCGGTAGAGTGCGACCTTGCCAAGGTCGAAGTCGCGGGTTCAAATCCCGTTTCCCGCTCCATTGTTTGAGACCTTTGAAAAATGTTCAATTTTGTTCAAGTTCAAGGAAGGCGAAGATTTTAACCGGAGGAATACATTGAGTATTTCGAGGATTAAAATTTGAGCCTGACGCAGTAATTGGGCAAAAGGGGACGTTTTTCAAAGGTCTCGTTTGGGCGGCATAGCCAAGTGGTAAGGCAGCGGTCTGCAAAACCGCTATTCACCAGTTCGAATCTGGTTGCCGCCTCCACAAAATTTGAGACTTTTGCAAACCTCTCTATCGGTTCCCGGTTAGTATGCAATTTATTGCTGATCTTCATGTCCATTCTAAATTTTCAAGAGCTACTGCCAAAAATCTTGATCTTGAAAACCTCTATATTGCGGCTCAATTAAAAGGCATTACTGTTGTCGGAACAGGCGATTTTACACATCCCGGCTGGTTTGCGGAAATAAAGGAAAAATTAGAGCCGGCAGAGGAAGGACTTTTTAAATTAAAAGGGGAAATCGCCAGGGAATGCGACAAAAAGGTCCCGTTATCCTGCCGCGGCAAGGTTCGTTTTATTCTGGTTTCTGAAATCAGCAATATCTATAAAAAAGATAATAAAACCCGTAAAAATCATAACCTTGTCTTTGTGCCTGACCTGGATGTTGCCTGTAAATTTAGTTCAAAACTGGATAAGATCGGAAATATTAAATCTGATGGAAGGCCTATACTTGGGCTTGATGCAAGAAATCTTCTTGAAATACTTCTCGAGACATCCGATATATCTTTTTTGATTCCCGCCCATATATGGACGCCATGGTTTTCTGTTCTTGGTTCAAAGTCCGGATTTAATTCTATCCGGGAATGCTTTGAGGATCTTACCCCCCATATATTTGCCGCTGAAACAGGCCTTTCATCCGATCCGCCGATGAACTGGCGTGTGTCCAGCCTTGACAACCTTACCCTTGTATCAAATTCAGATGCTCACTCTCCGTTAAAACTCGGCCGGGAGGCAAATCTTTTCAACACCAACCTTTCATATTCCGCAATAAGAGAGGCAATAAAGACGGGTGATCGCAAGCATTTCTTGGGCACCTTTGAATTTTATCCTGAAGAGGGAAAATATCATCTGGACGGACACCGCAAATGCTCTGTTTGTCTTTGGCCAAAAAAAACCGTAAAGAATAAAGGGATATGTCCGGTTTGCGGGAAACCTTTGACCGTCGGAGTATTATACCGTGTCGAAGAGCTGGCAGATCGGCCAAAGCATGAAAAGCCGAAAAGAACCCACCCTTATTACAGCATAATTCCTCTGGTCAATATTTTATCAGAAATATTAAAGGTCGGCCCAGGGTCAAAAAAGGTCATGAATAATTACAATGCAGCCCTTGATATTCTTGGCCCGGAATTGAGTATACTTCACAACCTGCAACCAAAGGCCATTGATAAGGCCGGTATTCCGCTGCTTGGTGAGGCTGTGAAAAGGATGCGCAGGGAAGAAATCGATATTTCCCCTGGATATGATGGTGAGTTTGGCCGCGTGAAGATATTTAAAGACCAGGAGCGTGAACGTTTGATGGGCCAGAAATCGCTATTTGTCATGCCGGAGACAGATTCGACGATAAAAACGCATAAAAGATCCATAACAAAACAACAAAATAAAAAAACAGAGCTTAAACAGTCTTTACAAGATCTTGGAGGCCGACGGTCGTCAAGAGAAAAAGGCATCCCTGCTGCCGGAGAAAAAACTAAAAATGAGATAAATATATTAAAGGGTTTAAATACGCAGCAACGACAGGCAGTTTGCCACGATGGGGGGCCTTTATTGATTGTCGCAGGACCCGGGACCGGCAAAACCCATACCATTACCTGTAGGATAGCCTGCCTGATAAAAGAAAAAGATGTTTTGCCGGAAAGTATTCTTGCAGTAACCTTTACAAATAAGGCTGCCAGGGAAATGAAAGACCGGATTAAACGCATCACAGGAAGTAACCTGATTCCAAATGTAAGCACCTTTCACTCATTATGCTTAAAAATTTTAAAGGACATGGAGAATAATCAGACTCATACTATTATTGATGATGATGATCGAATGGCCCTGATTTCAGAGGCAATAAAACAGGCTGGCGTCGAAAGCTGTGTAGTATCTTTGTCAAAAAAGTATCTGTTAGACAGAATTATATCAGCCAAACAGCAGATACTGCAGCCCCACGATAATTTAGAAGGGGTGGCCGGAAAGGCTGAAATAAATACATTCGCAAGGGTATATCAAGCATATCAGGACATTTTATCCGCCCAGTCCCTTTACGATTTTGAAGATCTTATATTAAAAGTAGTCCTGCGTTTTGAAGCAGACAAAGAATTTGCTAATATCTACCGGCAATCTTTCAAATATATATTTGTGGATGAATATCAGGATATAAACCATGGTCAATACAGGATTATAAAAGCCCTGGCTCCGCCTGACAAGGATCTTTGCGTTATCGGTGATCCAAATCAATCGATTTACGGTTTCCGAGGTTCCGATGTTCGCTTTTTTGAGCGCTTTCTTGAGGATTATCCACAGGGTAGTATTATTCATCTAAATCAAAATTATCGCTCTACTCAGACTATTCTTGAAGCTTCTTATCAGATCATAACAAACCGTAGCATAGATACAAAAACAGATAATCTTTCAACGTCGCGTGTTTATTCCCAGATAGACGGCGTAAAAACGATCAGTATTCTTGAACTCGCCTCTGAAAAAGCAGAAGCAGTGGCTATAGGCAAAACAATTGAAGCCCTGACAGGAGGACTATCCTTTCATGCCATAGATTCAGGCAAGATTGAGGATATAAATACCAAAGCTGACAGAAGCTTTTCAGATTTTACTGTTTTGTATCGTACCAACAGCCAGAGTAAAATAATTGGGCAGGTTTTTGAAAAAGCGGGAATTCCATGCCAAATCGCAAGCAGAGAAAGTCTATTCAGACAGAAAGGAGTTGTAGAGCTTGTTTCTATGCTTAAAATCATGGATGGGCATGGCTCCTTTGCCGACCTTAAAAGGGGAGCTCGTTTATTATCACCCGGCATCAGCGACGAGACGATAAAAATATTTACAAGATGGTGCTGTCAGAATCATTTTATCTTAACAAAAGGATTTTATAATGCCCAGCGTTTCCCAATACCCGGTATGAGCAAAGCCCGCCAGTTGAAATTCCATAATTTTTTAGTCGATTTGTCTGGATTGCAAAAGGCTGTTAATGAGAAAAGTGTGGAAGAAAAACTTCACTTTATTATAAACAACACTAAACTTGCTTCGACGTTAAAACAGCATTCAGTGAAAAAAGAGGCTGTGGACAGGCTGACAGGAATGTCTAAAGAGTTTGGCGATAATGCGGCGAACTTTTTTGAGATGATGGCCCTGCAGACAGATACGGATATATACGATTCGCGGGTCGAAAAGGTCGCCTTAATGACCATGCATGCCGCCAAGGGCCTGGAGTTTCCGGTGGTTTTTATTGCCGGATGCGAAAAAGGTTTTATTCCCTTTATAAGACCTGGAGAAGAGCCGGTTGATCTTGATGAAGAAAGAAGACTTTTTTACGTGGCCATGACCCGTGCAAGGGAAAGATTGTATTTAACTATGGCAAAAAAACGGACGATATATGGGAAGCGCACTTTAAGAACAATTTCACCTTTTGTGGAAGATATTGAGCAAAGGTTAATAAAACGTAAACAGACTCATTTGAAAAAAAAGAAAAAGGAAAGTCGGCTTCAACTTACATTGTTTTAATCAAAAGAATCCCTCTTTAACCGTATCGATCAGCACTATCTTTTCATCTATGATTAAAAAAGCATTATAGGTTGTCCCGGCATGTGTGGGATACCCATGAAAATCCCTGATATTCCAGTCAGTCACCCCAACACTATAAATATTTTTTGCTATTTCTAACGGTTTCATATTGTTTCCCTTTTATGCTTCCTTCTCAAACTCATCCTTAGAAGCTCCGCACACCGGGCATTCCCAGTCATCAGGCACATCTTCCCATTTTGTCCCCGGCTCAACGCCATTGTCAGGATCTCCCTGCTTCGGGTCATAAACATAGCCGCACACTGTGCACACATATTTATTCATTGTCTCCTCCTTATTTATGATATTCGTTTATCTGTTCCCTGAAATTCACAATCAGGAGTATAACATGTGTTGTCTATAAACTCACACTTTTCCTTAAGCCTTATCCCTTCCACAGTCCATGGATATTGCAGTATGCCCGCGCCGAGATCTCGCCGGCTTCCACGCTAAACAACGCTTCGGGCACTTGTCCCGGGTCAAGGAACTGCCTGTATGCTTTGCCGTCGGCAATAATTTCGATCCACTCGATATAGTGTTTTTCTTCCATTGGGTGTGCTACATCACCGACTTTAACCTTTACACCACCTTCAATCTTTTCGGTTACCGGGACATGTTTCTCTCTTGCCGCATCCACGGTATTTTCTTTGATCAGATTCATTGGTTTGCCGCAACATACAAGCTCACCTTTTCCGCCGTGGAGTACTTCAACAATGTTTCCACATACTTCACATTTATAGATTTCAAGTTTTTGCGCCATGATTATTCCTCCTTTTAATAATTCTCTTCCAGCAACTCAAAGTGAGTCTGGGGATGGTCACAGGCCGGACAAACATCCGGCGCTTCTGTACCTTCATGAAGATAGCCGCAGTTGCGACAGCGCCAAACAACCTTTTCATCTTTTTTAAACACCTTGCCGGTTTCAATATTAGCTGCAAAGGCGTTGTATCTTTTCTCATGCTGCTTTTCAGCTACAGCAATCGCCTCAAATATTAAAGCAATTGAATCAAACCCTTCCTCACGAGCAGTTTTTGCAAAATCAGGGTACATAGTCGTATGCTCGTAATTCTCTCCTTCTGCAGATGCCTTCAGGTTTTCAAGGGTCGTGTCGATCACCCCCGCAGGGAATGCTCCTGTAATTTCTACTTCCCCGCCCTCAAGCAGCTTGAACAGCCTTTTGGCATGCTCTTTTTCCTGGTTTGCCGTCTCTTCAAAAACCGCTGCAATCTGGATATAGCCTTCCTTTTTTGCCTTGCTTGCAAAATAGGTATAGCGGTTTCTTGCCTGAGATTCACCTGCAAATGCAGTTAAAATGTTTTTTTCAGTTTGAGTCCCTTTTAGATTTCCCATTACTATTTTCTCCTTTCTTATTAGCCAGGTTTGATGAATAAATAAAAAAGCTATTTTTTTAAAGCAACCAG
>JACNLL010000077.1 GCA_014381545.1 Candidatus Desulfaltia bathyphila | reverse complement strand
GTTCTTTAACAGCCTTTAATAACTCGTCAATTAAATCCAAATTTTCGAAACTCATATTTTTTCTCAGTCTTTCTAATAATTTTAAATGGTTAGTGTAACTTAGGGGACGTATTAAATACCAGGCTCATTTGTTTTAGAATATCGTAATAAATCATTATCTGCTTAACATATTTTATTGGTTCTTTTCCCCTGCAGTATCCGTATTTGGCATTTTTATAATACTTTCGATATCGTAAAAGCGGCAGAGTTTCTTCAAGAGAAGACCATTTATCCGGATCACGGTTCATTTTTCTTGCAAGATTCCGCGCGTCCAGCATATGCCCCTGCCCAACATTATAAGCGGCAAGAGCTATAAACAATCTGTCCAAGCCGTCAGCCTTATTAAAATAATCATATAAATTTCTTAGATGCCGAACTCCGGCATTAATGTTTTGTTCCGGGGCTAATATATCTTCCACTCCGAGGCTTTCAGCGGTTGACTGGGATAGCTGCATAAGACCATGGGCTTTTGCATAACTTATTGCCGCAGGATTGAAATGAGACTCCTGGTACATTTGAGCAGCTATCAGCCTCCAGTCAAATTCGTATCTGCCTGCCGCATCCTTAATAAACCGGCTGTATTCGGGCAATCTGGTTTTAAGCCTTATATGATATTTTCTAAGATCAACATAGTCAAAATTGTCTATATCTGCATAATATTTATTGTATATTTCGGTGAGTTTGCCGTTTGCTTTTATTTTGTTAAAAAAGAGATTTATTTTATTTAGAAGTCTGGTTTCACCGGGCTTTACCGCCCAGCCCAAATCCTTCTCGTTACTTATTGCCAACGCAAGCTCTATCTGAGGATAGTATCTTCTGTTAAGCAAAGCAATGTTTCTGTCCGCAATAGTGACTTCAATAATTCCTTCCGCTACTTGTTGTATTAACTCATCGGTTGGAATATTGTCATGCAGTTTAATTTTAATATCTATTCCATCTCTTTTAAGAGCTTCAAGCCTTTCCTGATAAGATGTTCCTTTTCTGACATGAATTGTTTTACCGGCAAGATCCCCGGCTTTTTTAATGCCTGTATTGTTGCGGCGGACAATAACATATTGTTGAGTTGACATGTAACTATCGGAAAAAGCAGCCTCTTTTTGCCTTTTAGGTGTGACAGTCATGTTGGCGGCTACAAATGAACCTGCTCCATCTTTTAAAGCCGGAATCATCGAATCCCATTTTTCGGAGATATTTACCTTTAGATCGACTCCAAGATAATCAGCAAAAAGCTTTGCAAGCTCATATTCAAAGCCCATTGCCTGGTCTCTGTATAAATAGTAACAATGTGAATTGTTATGAGTTATTACAGTGATTTTGCCTGCGTTAAGGATCTTGTCCATCTCACGAAATCCAGATGAATTTATATAGACAAAAAGCAGATTGCAGGAAATGAACAAAAGCACAATTACTTTATTAAGCAGAGGTTTCAGGATGTTATTGAAGCTATTTTCGGCCATTTATAATTAAAAAGCTCCCAGTTGACACTTGATTATTTTTATTTTCATAGCCTCGCAGGCACAACTTACCCTCAATTTATGAACATTACATAACGATGCTATTTCCCAAACCTTTTTGCATGACAGTTTGCCGTCAACCACAGCATCCGTGATTGCATTTTTTAAGCTCTGATCCAACGGCATTTTAGGTTTTACTTTCTTTTTTTTTGGTTGATATCCATATAAGCCGAGCTGGCATTTTGCCAGCCTGAAATTAAGAAGATCGACAGTTTTCCTGACATCGCCGGGTGAAACCCGCAACTTTGTTGCAATTTTAAATGCAACAAAGCATGGCAGCTTACCCTTAACAGAACAGTTTAAAATTTCCGCTTTAATTAAGTTGTCCGGTTTTAAGCCGGATTTATGTTTTTGTGCGAACTGCTTGTTTTCACGAATAACCATTATTATTCTCCTTTTTTAAAAAAATTATCATATTTTATTTTTATTAAAAGCACAATTGCAAAGAATGAATTTCTATTTTGCTTGAAGTAACTAAAAGTATTTGTTAATATTTTTAATTATGACAATAAAACGCAAAAAAACCCGTCATGTCATGGTCGGGAAAGTAAAGGTCGGCGGAATGGCTCCTGTTACGGTTCAGTCCATGACAAATACTTTTACTCAGGATGTCGCGTCCACGGTTTTACAAATAAAACGTTTGGAAGAAGCCGGGTGTGAGATTGTACGGGTGGCTGTGCCGGATAGGGAGGCGGCTGAAGCAATTTCTGCAATAAAGGATAAAATATCGATCCCTCTTATAGCAGATATACATTTTGACTACCGCCTGGCAATCGCTTCGGCTATGGCCGGCGCTGATGGTTTGAGGCTAAATCCAGGCAATATAGGAGGAGCCAAAAAAATAAAGGCGGTTGTTGATTGCGCAAAAAAATTTAATATTCCAATCAGAATCGGAGTTAATTCCGGCTCTCTTGAAAAAGATATTTTGAAAAAATATAATGGCGTTACTGTTGAGGGCATGGTTGAAAGCGCTCTCCGTAATATAGAATTATTAACATCATATGGCTTTTATGATATAAAACTATCTATAAAAGCATCAGATGTGCTCCGCAGTGTTGAGGCTTACAGGCTGCTTTCATCAAAAACCGATTTTTCTCTTCATGTGGGTATAACAGAGGCCGGCCCTCTTTATCCTGGAATAGTCAAATCATCACTCGGTATAGGGATGCTTCTCGCAGAAGGGATAGGTGATACGATCCGTGTTTCTTTGACCAGAGATCCTGTCGAAGAGGTTCGTGTGGGTTATGAAATCCTGAAGGCTCTTGATATTCGCTGGCATGGTCCTGATATAATATCATGTCCGACCTGCGGCCGTTGCAACATCGATCTGTTTGATATTGTTGAACGAGTTGAAAACGCCCTTATATCAAATCCTCTGCCGGTTAAGATAGCCATAATGGGATGCATTGTAAACGGCCCGGGAGAAGCAAGGGAAGCGGATATCGGAATTGCGGGCGGCGACGGCACCGGGATACTTTTCAAAAAGGGAAAGGTAATAAAAAAGTTTTCTCAGGAAAGACTCGTTGATGTTCTACTAAAAGAGATTGAGCAGATGGCATGAAAAACCAACTATTTTTACCACGGAGCACACAGAGACCACAGAGAAATAGAAGGATAAAAAAACAAAGTAACTATTCAGCCACAGATTCACACAGATAAACGCAGATAATATTATTAAGGGTCAAAGGCAGACCCCTTTGAGACCCTTTGATTCTTTGGAGTAGGAACCGCGAATGGACACGAATAACCGCGAATGGAGTTTTGAAAAGCTGGTCGGTTTCATCCGGCAGGTGCATGACGAACTGGCGGCACAGGCTGGACGTGCGGTGAATCTCAGCCTTACGCTACGTAACTGGTTAATTGGCTGCTATATTGCCGAATACGAACTGTGCGGGTTGGACCGTGCGAGCTATGGGGATAGCCTACTCACCGAACTTGCGAAGCGCTTAACTGGTCTCAATGTCAGCAACTGCAACCGTCGTCAGCTCTATCGCTATCTCCGCTTTTATCGCCTTTACCCTGAAATTGTGGGGACAGCGTCCCCACAATTGCGAATCCCCACCGGTAAAATAAAGATTAGAAGGGGACGCTCTTCAGTTTATAAGTTTATATCGTCAGGAAGGAAACCCACGGGAACAGCCATTGAAAAATAAGTGGGAATATATGGAACATTAGTTTATAAGTTGACGGGGTAATGGAACTGAAGAATGGAAGTGAAACATGGGAAGTGAGGCTTATCGAAGAAAAATTTAAGCGTTTGATGTTTGAGGTGGAGGATGTATGAACAAAGCTTGGAATAATACCGTTCCTGTTTGGGAAAAGCCTGAATCAAGACGGCTTGAGTTCAAAGAAAGTTTTCCAAAAGGGGATCAGGTTGCAAAGACGGTTATTGCATTTGCCAATGGCGCAGGTGGTAAAATTATATTTGGCATAAAAGATGATTCCAGAAAAGTAACAGGCATCCCTGAAACCAAGCTCTTTTCGCTTGAAGAACAGATATCAAATCATATTTTCAGCAAGTGTTCGCCAAACATTATTCCTGAAATTTATATACAGGCTGTGCAGGATAAAACTCTTCTGGTTGTCGAAATCTTTCCTGGTTCACATAAACCTTATTTTTTAAAAACGAAAGGCAAACACAAGGGAACCTATATCAGAATCGGTTCAACCAACAAGCTGGCATCTATTGAAATAATTGCAGAGCTTGAAAGACAACGGATGAAGATTTCATTTGATGCTGTGCCTGCCACCCATGTTAAAATGGACGAAATCAGCCTGGAAACATTTTTGAAGGATTATAAAGCAGCAACCGGACGTACACTGACGCAAAAAAAACTTAAAAACCTCGGATTAATTTATTGCGACCACGATCAGCTATATCCTACCCATGCCGCTATACTGCTTTGCGATTCAATAAAGCGAAAACAGCTTTTTCCCAACGCAAAAATCGAATGTGCTCGGTTCAAAGGAACGGACACACAGGTGTTTTTGGACCAAGCAACTATTGATGGCCCTATTCACGCGGGCATAGAACCATGTATTGCATTTGTAAAAAAGAATACACGTTTAGCTTCAAAAATCGGGGAGGTTTATCGGAAAGACAAATGGGAATACCCACTCAAAGCGATTCGTGAAACTGTCGGCAATGCAGTTATCCACAGAGATTATTCCATCTTAGGGAGTGATATAAAATTGGCTATCTTTGACGATATGATCGAGATCACCAGCCCAGGGCCATTACCTGATACAATATCTGTTGAAGAACTCGGAACAGGCCGATCCGAAATAAGGAACAGAATTTTGGCGCCGATTTTCAAGGATCTGAAGATTATTGAAGCATGGGGAACTGGAATTCAAAAAATAAAACAGGCACTTAAATACTATCCTGAAATTGAACTTGTACTGCATGAAGTTGGGCATGCATTTCAAATCCAGTTTCGAAAAAAGATAGCCGACCGGACAAGTACCGGACAAGTACCGGACAAGTACCGGACAAGAATCGTGCAAGATGCGGACAAGGTAAAACTTCTCAAATATTGCCGTGAAGCCAGGTTATTAAAGGAAATGATGAGTTTTATGAAACTAAAGCACCGTGAGACCTTTATGAACAATTACATGCGTCCGCTCCTTGAGGCAAATTGTATCTCCATGACCATACCGGACAAACCGAAGAGCCCGTCACAACGATATATAATAACACAGGATGGAGAAGCATTGTTACATAAATAGAATGGGATTAGTCGGATTAATGGACGTTATGTTGCCAGTTTATTATTTTTCGGGAGATGAGAGTAACTGCACCCAAATTAATTTACTCTGTGTTCTGTGGTAAATGTTTACAACTGCAGATAATTTGTTGCATAATGCTAAAGTATTACAAAAGGATCAAAATGACGAAACATGTTAAAACAGCAATAACTCCAACAAGGGCTGAAGATTATCCGGAATGGTACCAGCAGGTGGTGAAGGCATCGGATATGGCTGAGAATTCACCTGTAAGAGGCTGCATGGTAATAAAGCCGTGGGGATATGGTATTTGGGAAAATATTACGCGCATACTAAATGAACTGTTTAAGGCAACAGGGGTGAAAAACGCATATTTCCCTTTATTTATTCCACTTTCTTTTCTTGAAAAAGAGGCCGAGCATGTCGAGGGGTTTGCAAAGGAATGCGCAGTCGTATCGCATCACAGACTTGAAAAAGGCCAAAACGGCGGCCTTGTGCCTGCAGGCCCGCTCAATGAACCTTTGATAGTGCGGCCGACTTCCGAAACAATTATCGGAGATGCATTTTCAAAGTGGATTGCCAGTTATCGTGATCTTCCGATACTCATAAATCAGTGGGCAAACGTTGTCAGATGGGAAATGAGGCCCCGGATATTCTTAAGAACCAGTGAATTCCTGTGGCAGGAAGGGCATACAGCCCATGCTGCAAAAGAAGAGGCGATTGAACGGACCCACATGATGCTCGATGTTTACGCACAGTTTGTCGAACAATACTTAGCTATGCCTGTAATGAGAGGGAAAAAGTCCGAGTCGGAAAGATTTCCAGGAGCTGTCGATACTCTTTGCATCGAATCCATGATGCAGGATAGAAAGGCTTTGCAGGCCGGCACATCACACTTTTTAGGGCGGAATTTTGCCAGAGCATCCAACATCAAATTTCAGTCTTCCGAAGAAAAAGAGGAATATGCATGGACAACTTCATGGGGGACATCTACGCGTCTTATCGGGGGTCTTATAATGACACACAGCGATGATGACGGCCTTGTGCTTCCCCCTAAAATCGCATCTTCACACGTTGTTTTGCTGCCTATTATAAGAAAGGCTGATGACAGACCAGGGGTAATAGAGTTTACTGAAAGACTTGCAAAGGAGCTTAAAGATAAATTTTTCTCAGGCCGCAGGCTGGAAGTTGAAATCGACGATCGCGAAATCGGCGGCGCAAGAGGATGGGACTGGATTAAAAAAGGTATTCCTGTCCGGGTTGAAATAGGGCCCAGAGATATTGATGATAATTCCGTATTTGTGGGAAGGCGTGACAGATCTCACAAAGATAAAAAATCATTTAAAAGAGATGATTTCATCAAGCAAGTAACAGATATACTTGATGAAATACAGGAATCCCTTTTTGAACGCGCCCTGTTGTTCAGAAAAGAGCATAGTGTGACAATCGAAGACAAAAAAACATTCATTGAATTTTTTACACCTGAAAATAAAGAGAAACCCGAAATTCACGGTGGTTTTGCGTCATCATGCTGGTGCGGATCAAAAGAGTGTGAATCAAAAATCAAGCAGGATCTTAGCGTTTCGATACGATGTGTTCCGCTTTTCAGTATAAAGGAAAAAGGCAAGTGTATTTACTGCGGACAGCCGGCAACTAGCCGTGTAATATTTGCAAAGGCATATTAACCCTTGATCCGAATTACCGACATACTTGACAAGGTCGCCGACAAGAACCCTGATGCAGATCTGGACATTATAGATCGGGCATATATTTACTCTGCCAAGGTACATGAAGGACAGATGCGGCTGTCTGGCGAGGCGTACCTTTCTCATCCCCTTGAAGTGGCCTATATTCTGGCAGATATGAAGCTCGATTCCGTCAGTATTGCGTCTGCTCTTTTACATGATGTAATCGAGGATACCCACGCGACTCTGGAAGAAATAAAAGATATATTCGGCCCTGATGTCTCGCATATTGTATCTGGGGTAACCAAGCTGAGTTCGCTTGCCTTTGACAGTTCACAGGCCCGTCAGGCTGAAAGTATCAGAAGGATGATTCTTGCCATGGCGGATGATATCAGAGTTATACTGATCAAGCTGGCTGACCGCCTTCACAATATGAGAACCCTGCATTTTCACACAGATAAGCAAAAAAAAATAAAAATTGCCCGGGAAACCCATGATATTTACGCGCCGATTGCCGCGCGTCTTGGGATTTACTGGATAAAAAAGGAGCTGGAAGATACTGCCTTTATGTATCTTCAACCTGAAGAATATTCTAAAATAAAAACCCTTGTCAGCAAAGATAAGGAGGAACGGGAACAATATATTACAACCGTCAAAGATTATATCAAAAAAAAGATGGATGAAAATAGTCTGGAATGTGAAATCCTGGGCAGATATAAATATTTTTACAGCATTTACGAGAAAATGGTTGATCAGGATCTACCCTTTGAAGAAATCTACGATATTGTGGCATTCAGGATAATCCTCGATACAATACCCCAGTGCTACGAAGCGTTAGGGCTCATACATTCATTATGGAAACCTGTTCCCAGGAAGTTTAAGGATTATATCGGGGTTCCCAAGCCGAATATGTACCGGGCTCTCCATACAACGGTGATCGGACCTTATGGTGAACGCATTGAAATACAGATCAGGACATGGGAGATGGATAAGGTTGCCAAATCAGGTATAGCGGCTCACTGGGGTTACAAGGAGGGTAAACGAATCGACGAAAAGATAAGCAATGTCTTTGCATGGATTCAGAATCTGGTTGAAACCCAGCAAACTATAAGAGATCCTGATGAATTTATGGAAAGTGTCCGTATAGATCTTTTTCCTGATGAAGTCTATGTCTTTACGCCAAGAGGAGAGATTAAATCGATCGCCAAAGGAGCCACGCCTGTTGATTTCGCTTATTTAATTCACTCTGAGGTAGGCAATCAGTGTATTGGGGCTAAAATTAACGGGCATATCGTGCCGTTGCGGTATGTGTTGAAAAACGGAAATATAGTGGAAATTATTACTTCAAAAAACCAGCACCCAAGCAAGGATTGGCTGAAGTTTGTAAAAACGGTCAAGGCCCGTTCCAGGATAAGACAGTGGATAAAACGTCAGGAAAGAGGACGCAGCATTACATTAGGCCGCGAGATGTGTGAAAAGGCTTTTCGTAAATACCGCCTTAATTTTAATGAACTGTTGAAATCAAAAGAAATGCAAAAGGCAGTAGAGGATTTTGGTTTTAAGACAATCGATGACCTGATTGTAACCATTGGTTATGGTAAAATCACACCATTGCAGATAATCAGGAAGGTTGTTCCAAAATCTGAATTAGACGAAGAAAAATCTATTTTAAACAAGATTATAGGCCGCGTTAAAAAGAAAAAGCCAAAGGCAGGTGTAATTGTACATGGAATTGATGATGTGCTGATAAAGTTTGGAAAGTGCTGCCAACCGGTCCCAGGAGATTCTATAACCGGTTATATTACACAGGGTTACGGCGTAACAGTTCACCGGTCCAGTTGTATAAATGCCTTAAAAATGAATCCCGAACGGCAGATAGCTGTTGAGTGGCACAAGGATATTTCAGAAAGTTATCCGGTAAAAATAATTGTTCGTTCCAGTGACAGAATTGGTTTGCTGGCCGACATTGCAGCCGGCATCAGTAAACATGGTTCGAATATTGTTAGCGCCAGAACAGAAACCATGGAAAGCGGCGTCGTCGAAACTTTTTTTACAATTTATGTTAACGACATCGACCATTTAAATACACTTCTATCAGAGATTAAAAAGGTAAAGTTTGTGCATGATGCCAGCAGAAAAAGTTAAGGGGCTTTGACAACCAGACCTGACTTTATACAGCTTGTGCACACAGACATCTTTTTTACCTTCCCTTTATATAATGCCCTTACTTTTTGAAGGTTTGGGTTGAAACGCCGCTTTGTCACATTGTGGGCATGGCTCACATTATTGCCTACTAAAGGTTTTTTCCCGCATATTTCACACATTTTAGACATGATTGTTTCTCCATTTTCTTAGCTTCTCAGCTTATTTCTTCAATTTTTATTCCTTGTCGAATTAGAAGAGCCGCTGTAACTCCGGTCATACCCCCCGTACCCACCCCGCACGAAGGGCTTTTATCTTTTAAAAAACAGAACTTAATATTATGCGCTTTTATTCGATTCAAAGCAGCATAGGCTCCATCAACAAAAGCCTTTGTATTATTTATTCCATGAATGTTTACGACTCTTGCATTCCCGTCCAGCACATCAAAACCATCTCCGTCAACAAGTATGGACGGATCCCTCGGGGTTGCGAGCCCTCCGAGCTGTTCAGGGCAGATCGGCAGAATCCTTTGCCCTGCTTTCCGCTTAAAGACAACGGCGCTTTTTTTGCTTTTTCCATCATATCTGCAATTGTAACCAAGTAAACAGGCGCTTGCAGCCACCATCAATATATCCTTTATTTATTGTTTTCTTTTATCAGGGCTTCACATTGGGCGATATATTGAAGCACCTTATAATGTACTCCTGCATCAGGATAATCGGATATAACCGACTTGAATCTGGCCAGCGCTCCCTTGTAGTGTTTGCTCTTATAATAATGCAACCCTACCCCGAACACAGCTTCGGCAAGGCTTTTATTGCATTTCTTGATATATGCTTTTCCCATATGAGCGTATTTATCACGCGGGAACTGTTTTATCAGACGTATAAATGTGGATTTTGCCTTTTCCGCCGAACTCTGATCCCTGTCCGGCGTGCTTACCTGGTCAAAATAACACAGTCCGATCCGGTATATTACATAGGGTATGGCCTCGTTATTGGGATGAAGATTTTCAAACTCCTCATATGCAAAAATAGCATCTTCATATTCCTTTAAACAGTAATAAGCGTCGGCAATTTTTAATTCTGCAAGGATCGCAAATTTGCTGAAAGGATACCAGTCTCTTAACTTTTCGAATGATTCAATTGCCTTTCTATAATTTCCGCTTTTGAAATCATCCATTCCAATGCTTGCAAGTTCCTGAGCCGGCTTTTCTTCCTTTGTTTCAAACCATGCGCAACCGGAAAAAACAAAAAAAGAAATCAGACAAAATATTAATATACGTTTCATTTTATATTTTCTATATAATGTTCGGCTGAAAATGCCGCAATTGCAGCGTCACCTACCGCTGTTGCGATCTGTCGCAGCGGGGTGTTGCGCACATCTCCTGCAACAAATACGCCCGGCATAGAAGTCTCCATATTTGAATTAGCTATAACAAAGCCTGATTCATCCAAGCTGACACAGCCGCCTAAAAATTCGGTGTTTGGATGTATGCCCACCCAGATAAAGCATCCGTCAACCCGCAACTCTTTTGAGTTATTTGTTTTAACATTCTTTACCGTAATGTTTTCAACATTGGTTAAGCCGCCGTTAATACTTGTTACTACTGAATCCCAGACAATTTCTATCCTCTCGTTGGCAAAAGCCCGTTCCTGCAAAATTTTTGTCGCCCTGAGTTCATCCCTTCGATGAATAAGATATACTTTCCTGGCAAATTTTGTAAGAAATAAGCTTTCCTGCACTGCGGTATTTCCACCTCCAATTGTCGCAACTACACGATCTTTGTAGAACGGCCCGTCACAAGTGGCGCAAAATGATACCCCTTTGCCATAAAATCTATCTTCGCCCGGAATACCCAGTTTTCTTGGGGAAGCCCCTGTGGCTATGATAATTGTATAAGCGGTAATGGTTCTGTCAGAAAGCCTGACTTTCTTGATATTTTCAGAGCAATCAATTGAAATTACTTCATTGTTTTCAATATTAAGATCAAACCGCTTTGTTTGCTGTGTTATATTTTGGACCAGATCGGCTCCGCTAAGCCCTTTGGGAAAACCAGGATAATTTTCAATCCAGTCGGTTATAATAACCTGTCCGCCCGGAATCGCCTTTTCAAGCAGTATAACATTTAACCTGGCTCGTGCCGCATAAAGACCGGCGGTTAGCCCCGCGGGACCACCGCCGATTATTACAAGGTCGAAATCAGCCTTTTTCATTGCAAAATTTCCTACAGAACCCTTTGAAAAAATGTTCAATTTTGTTTGAGTTCAAGGAAGGCGAAAATTTTAACCGGAGGAATATGTTGAATATTTCGAGGATAGCGCTAAAGCTTCACTCCGTGCAAAATTTGAGCCTGACACAGGAATCGGGCAAAAGGGGGCGTTTTTTCAAGGGTTCTTACAACATTTTATTTATAACTTCCTCGAGTTTTGTTTTCGCGGCTATACCTATTACCTGATCAACGACATTACCCTGTTTGAAAAACATTAATGTTGGTATTGATCTGATACCGTATTTTCCCGGTGTGGCGGGATTGTCATCAACATTGAATTTTACAAATTTGACCTGCTCGCCGAAAGAACCGGATATTTCTTCAATTACAGGCCCGATTGCCCTGCAAGGCCCACACCACGGAGCCCAGAAATCTACCAGCACAGGTTTATCCGCCGCTAACACCTCGGCATCAAAACTGCCGTCATCAACTTCCACAATATTTGCTGCCATAATAACATATCCTTTTTATTTATTATGTGGTTACAAAAAACATAATAAAATATCTCAACAATAAAGTCAAATATAGTAATACGAATGAGCGTTGTCAATATTGATGGATTCGTAAAAAGTCCCTCTGGCCTGTCATTTCGAGTGAAACGAGAAATCTTTATT
>JACNLL010000060.1 GCA_014381545.1 Candidatus Desulfaltia bathyphila | reverse complement strand
GTTTTTAAGTCCATTTGACACCTTTAACATAGGTGCCATAACTTAATCAATTACCAATTTTTATTATAATTCTTATTTTTAATTTTATCAAGATAGAATCAAGGGTGTCAACGTTTTTCAATTTCATTGAACCGCAATAGCGAGTGCATTCCCCGTAGCTTGCTGCGGGGTTAGCGAGCGAATCTAAAAATGGCTAACTTCCTTACGGTCACTGCGAAGCACTGCCGTCAGGCAGAACATTCCCTGTAGCTTGCTACAGGGTTCTTCAATCAGCAATATCCAAATGAGTTTATCCTGAGCAATGTCCATAATCTTCTATTGTTTTAGGATATAATGTTTTTTTTCTTTTAAAATCTTTACCCGAGTGAATTTTTTTGCTATATTTTAAATATTAAAGATATTTTGCTTCCAATTGCTGATGGTTAGAAAAAAGACAAAATGAAGATTACCATCATATATGACAATGAGGCGTTTGATAAAAGCCTTAAGCCCGACTGGGGCTTTTCATGCCTGATCGAGGCTTTTGGAAGGAAAATACTTTTTGATACAGGCGCAAACGGCGATATCCTGCTTGGCAATATGAAAAAGTTGAATATCGATCCTGCGCTAATTGATATAATTTTTATCTCGCACGCCCACTGGGACCACACTGGCGGGCTTTTATCTTTTCTTAAAATCAATCCCGCAAAGCTTTATATTCCTTGTTCCTGCCAGGAGGTCCAGGGATCAAAGGAATTAATAAGAGTTAAAAGCCCTGTTGCAATTCATGAAAATATTTTTTCAACAGGCGAGCTGAACGCACAGGAGCAATCCCTTGTAATAAGATACAACAGAGGAGTTGTTGTGATTGCCGGATGTTCTCACCCGGGTGTTCGGGAAATTCTTCAGGCGTCTTCAAACTATGGCAGAGTTGTCACCCTTATCGGCGGATTGCATGGATTCAAAGAGTTTGATCTGATACAAGATCTGGAAAGCATTTGTCCAACCCATTGCACTCAATTCAAAGAAAAAATCAGGTCTCTTTATCCTGATAAATATATTGAAGGCGCCGCCGGCAGGATTATTACAATATGAGCGCAAGGCCGAGTAGCCGTGTAAGGAAAATATATGATTATTAATAAAGTTGAAGTCAGCGCAAAAGGTGAAAATTACAGCGGGATTATTTCTCTGACCCTTGTAAAAGAAGAGGATGGCTGGACATATAAAGTCGGAGGTATGACCGGCGATGATTTGCTTTTAACATGGAGGGCTAAAACACCGGAAAAGGCTTCCAGTAAGCTTCGAGATATTTATAAGGATGAAATTTGGGATTTTAAGATCGTAGAATAAGTGTAGTTGGAGGTGGAAATGCCTCAGGACAAATTCCGCGAAAAGGTTAAGGAGCTTCTTTCTTTTGCCGATGTTAAAATCGGAGGAGGCCGTCCTTGGGATATTCAGGTTCACAATGATAAGCTGTATGCAAGGTTTTTAGCCGAGGGTTCGATGGGTGTGGGCGAATCCTATATGGATAGGTGGTGGGATTGTGACAGTCTTGACCAATTTTTTTATAAGGTTTTTATGGCCGAGCTGGATGCAAAGATTAAACCGCTTTCATATTTATTCGAAGCTGTGAAGGCTAAAATAGTCAACATGCAAAGACCCTCCCGCGCTTTTAGGATAGGACGGCACCACTATGATATGGGCAACGATCTGTACCGCTGCATGCTTGACAAGCGCATGATTTATAGTTGCGCTTACTGGAAAAAAGCTTCAAACCTTGACGAAGCCCAGGAGGCTAAGCTGGACCTGATTTGCCGCAAACTGGGTTTAAAACCCGGCATGCGGGTGCTGGATATCGGCTGCGGATGGAACGGAACCGCAAAGTTTGCTGCACAGCGCTACAAGGTCGAAGTTGTCGGCATAACGGTTTCCGATAACCAGTATAAGCTTGGGAAGGAGCTTTGCCGCGGTCTTCCGGTTGAAATCCGCATGCAGGACTATCGCAGCATTGATGGAGTCTTTGACCGCATCCTTTCAGTCGGCATGATCGAACATGTTGGTTGCAAAAATTACGCTGAATTTATGCGTGTAGTTAAAAGGTGCCTTAAGAAGGATGGACTCTTCCTGCTGCATACAATAGGCGGGAATTCTTCAGTTACAAGCACTGATCCATGGATTGATCGTTACATTTTTCCTAATTCAATGCTGCCGTCTGCAAAACAGCTATGCGATGCTTTTAATGGATTGTTTGTTCTTGAAGACTGGCATAGTTTTGGCGCTTACTATGATAAGACACTTATGTGCTGGTTTAAAAATTTCCATGATAATTGGGATGTTCTGAAAAAAAGTTATGATGAGCGGTTCTACAGAATGTGGAAATTTTATCTTTTGGCCTGTGCCGGATCCTTTCGTGCCCGACAAAACCAGGTATGGCAGATAGTTCTTTCTCCGGGAGGGGTTCCCAACGGGTATCAGGCCCAGCGCTAGGCTACGAATTCATCATTATTTATCCTCTTTATCTTTAATATAATAATAGTAATATTGTCGTCTCCTCCATATTTATTAGCCAGATCCACCAGCGTCTTGCAGGCCTTATCCGGCCTTTTTTTATTAACAACTGCAAGTATTTCTTCCGGAGAGACCTTATCGCTTAAGCCGTCGGAACTAATGACCAGGATATCATCTTTCAAACACTGAATTTCGCAGATATCGGGCTTTACCGTTTTTTCAATTCCTATGGCGCGGGTGAGTATGTGTTTGAACACGCTGCTCAGATACTTTGCTCCCTCCGGGTCGATAGCCGTCTGCTCGGCAAGAAGATTGTGGGTTACTGACAGCAGCTTTATGCTCTTGTCACGTATAAGATATATGGGGCTGTCGCCAACATTGGCGGCAATGATGGTATTGTCGGTGAAACAGACGGCCGATACGGTGGAGCCCATCCCCTGGCATGAGTTTTTATTGCACGAGGCGTGGAATACCACCTGGTTGGCCAGATGGATGCTGGAGAGGAGCCACGCCTTTGGCGTGGCCTCTCTGCCTTCCTCTTCCCCAAGCCGCTTCATGTCGTTTTGAATTGTTTTAACCACCAGCTTGCTTGCCACTTCGCCGGCCCGGTGACCTCCCATTCCGTCGGCTACCACATAAAGTCTCTGGTCATCATCCAGAAACAGGCAATCCTCATTATTTTTTCGTTTTCTGCCGATGTCTGTAATGCCTGCTGATTCGATGATAATCATAATTATTTTTATATCACAAAAAAATGTTTTACAGGAAGCTTTTTCCCAAACAATAATCCTGTATTGATTTTGTTTTAATAGTATTATACTTTAACCTCAATTAAGCAAAAAGCTCAATTGATAGTTGTCAGGGATTAGGATTAAGGGCATTGTTATGACGACTAAGTATCAGGAATTCGGCGAAAAAAGTGAATCTGTTGCCGTTGATTGCCTTAAAAAACAGGGATACAGGATAATTGAGATAAATTATCGCACTAAATTAGGAGAAATCGACATAATCGCAAAACAGGGGGAAACCCTTGTCTTTATAGAAGTAAAAGCCAGAAAATCCAGCCGGTTCGGTCGTCCTGAATTGGCGGTAACCCAAAAAAAACAGAGAAAAATTTCGATGGTAGCTTTATATTATCTCAAATCCACAAAACAAAGCAATGCAAAGGCCAGGTTTGACGTGGTAGCTATCAATTCAGCTAATTCAGTCAATTCAGTCAATTCAGCAAAAGAGAGGCCAAACATTAAGATAATCAAAAATGCCTTTGAACTCGCCTACAAATAATCCTGAACAGCCCGGTAAAAAAGGGGACCTTTATGTTATTGCCACTCCGATTGGTAACAGGGAGGATATCACTTTAAGAGCCCTCAATGTTCTGGGAAGAGTTGATCTTGTCGCTGCAGAGGATACAAGGCATACATTAAGACTTTTATCTCATTATAATATTAAAGGCCGTCTTATTTCTTATCATGAACATAATGAAAGGGAGCGCACGAAAAACCTGCTTGATAAACTTAACTCCGGGTTATCTGTCGCGCTTGTGTCGAATGCCGGGACGCCGACTGTGTCCGACCCCGGCTATCAATTGATAAAGACAGCCATAGAGAGGGATATAAGAGTTATTCCAATACCCGGCGTATCTGCAGCCGTTACCGCCATTAGCGTTTCGGGAATGCCGACCGATTCCTTTGTTTTTGTCGGATTTTTGGCTAAAAAAAAGGGAAAGCGGTTTGAGCAGTTGAGGAAACTGGCCTTTGAGCAAAGAACAATAATATTTTATGAATCTCCAAGGCGCATACAGACACTTTTAGAGGAAATAATATTGAATATAGGCGACAGAAAGGGTGTATTGTGCCGTGAGATGACCAAGATTCATGAGGAGTTTGTCAGAGGTAATTTATCCGATATTCTCAGAGCGTTGAAAAAACGTTCATCAATAAAGGGAGAATGCACACTTCTTGTGACCGGAGAAGAGGAAAATAAAGATGTTTCCATGGAAAAGGTAAGAAGGGAAATAAAAAAGAGGTTGGCATCGGCAAAAGGCAGCCTGTCCGACATTACAAAAGAGATAGCAAAGAAATATAATCTTCCTAAAAACAGAGTGTATGATGAGGCTTTGAAAATTAAAAAGGAAAACCAATATGCAAAGCCTTGATGCGATTTTTTCCCCGAAATCGGTGGCAGTTATAGGGGCGTCCACCAGGCCCGGAAAGGTTGGGCACGATATTTTTGCCAATATCTTGAGTGGAAATTATCAGGGGACACTTTATCCTGTTAATCCTAATGCCAAGTCGGTTTTAAATATAATGGCCTATCCATCTATCCTGGAAGTGCCGGGTGATGTGGATCTTGCAATAATAATTCTCCAGCCCAGGCTTGCCTTAAAGGCCGTTGAAGAGAGCGTGAAAAAGGGGGTAAAGGGAATTGTGATTGTATCTGCCGGCTTTCGGGAGGTGGGCGCCGAAGGCCTGGAGATAGAAAACAGGATAGCTGCTGCTTGCAAAAAGGCAGGGGTGCGTCTTGTGGGCCCAAACTGTCTCGGCGTGATCAATCCGCTTCCTTCGGTAAGTCTGAATGCGAGTTTTGCAGCGCGTATGCCTGCAAGCGGCAATATTTCCTTTATTTCCCAGAGTGGTGCGTTGTGTACGGCTGTTCTGGATTTTGCCGCCGACAGGGATTTTGGTTTTTCAAAGTTCATTTCCATAGGCAACAAGGCTGATGTGGATGAGCTTGATCTCCTGCGCTATCTGCATGAAGACATGGATACAAGGGTTATTTTAATGTATCTCGAAGAGCTTCGAAGAGGCCCGGAATTTATTGAGATTGTAAAAGAGATTACCTCCGGAAACAGGCCTACCCCTATACTTGCCATAAAGTCGGGAAGAACAAGCGCGGGAGCCCGGGCAGCAGCGTCTCATACAGGGGCTCTGTCCGGATCCGAGGCGGTGTATGATGCGATCTTCCAGCAGACAGGGATGATTCGTGTTGATTCAATTGATGAGCTTTTTGATTTTGCAACCGCTTTTGCCTATAAAAGTGCAACAGCTTTGGGAAAACTCACGAGGAAGATTCCGCACGGCAACCGGGTCGCCATTGTTACAAATGCGGGAGGGCCGGGGATTATTGCTACCGATATTACTATGTCGTCCGGGCTCAGGCTTGCAAAATTCCGTCAGGAAACGATTGATGCCCTTGCAAGCCATCTCCCCTTTACCGCAAACCTTCATAATCCAGTGGATATCATCGGAGATGCCGCACAGGATCGTTATGAAAACGCTTTAAGCGTTGTAATAAATGACGATGGAGTAGATGGAGCCGTTGTAATTCTGACGCCTCAGTCGATGACGAATGTTCTTGGAACAGCGGAAGCCGTTATCAGAATTGCCAGGCGCACTCACAAGCCTATTCTCTGCTGCTTTATGGGGGTTGTTGATGTTTCCGCCGGAGTAAAATATCTTCAGGAGTATGGTTATCCGGTTTATAAGTTTCCTGAAAATGCGGCAAAGGCTTTCGGGGCTCTTTATAGATATTTTAAGTGGTTGAACCGGCAGCATTTTGCGCAATATGAATTAAAGCACGATAAAGAGCGCGCCGCCGATATTATTAAAAATTGTCTTGAATCGGGAAAAACCCGTCTGGGTGAACTGGATGGAATTGAACTGCTTAAATGTTACGGCTTTAATGTATTGCCGACACAGCTTGCGGAAAGTGAGGATGAAGCGGCAGAGATTGCCGAAACTATTGCCTTCCCTGTAGCAATGAAAATTGTCTCTCCGCAGATTCTGCACAAAACCGATGCCGGCGGAGTCATGTTGAGGCTTGAGAGCCGGGATGAGGTAAAAAAGGCTTTTAATAAGATCGTTGAAAAAGCTAAACAGTATGATCCCAACGCGGAAATAAAGGGCTTGCTGATTCAAAAAATGGCTATGCCGGGCGAAGAGGTCATATTAGGCATGAGTCGTAAACCGGTGTTCGGTCCTTTGCTGATGTTTGGTCTTGGCGGAATATTTGTTGAAGTTTTCCAAGACGTTGCATTTCGTATTGCCCCTATCGGCAGAAACGAATCCCGCAGGATGATCCGCAGCATCAGGGGATATAAACTATTGCAGGGCTTCAGAGGAAGGCCTGTGGCCGATATAGAAATTCTTGAAAAATCAATGGTAAGCCTTTCAGATATGTCAATTAACCACCCGGAAATCAATGAGATGGATATAAACCCGCTTCTGGTTCATGAGAAAGGAAAAGGGGCTACCGTGGCTGACTGCAGAATTATTCTTAAAAAAGCCGAATGATTCGGGGAAATAGGTATATTGATTTGGCTTCTATTTATCCGGTTATACTTGCGGTTCCCGATGACAAGAGAAACCTTTCCGGTAAAAACAGGACATTATATCTCAGCAGGCATGCAAGGGATGCCCTTGAAATATCCGCCCGGAAGAGCCGCATTCATTTGAGTGATCTTTTAAAGGATGAAAACGGCGTTCCGCAGCCCTGCGGAGACAATTACTGGTCCCTTTCGCATAAACCCGCATATGTTGCGGCAGTAGTGGCTCCTGAAAGAATCGGCATTGATATAGAAGAAATACGGAGATGCTCGGAGTCTCTTTTCAGGAAAATAGCTGATCACAGAGAATGGGGACTCGCTGATACAGATAAATTTAAGCTGTTCTTTCGCTACTGGACCGCCAAAGAGGCTGTGCTTAAGGCTGTCGGGACAGGCCTGAAAGATCTTTCAAAATGCAAAATTGCGCACCTTATTGATGAAAATAATCTTGCCATAGACTATATGAATAAAAGGTGGCTGGTTGAGCATCTCTTTTTCAACGGTCATATTACATCGGTAAATAAAGGTTTATATGATATTAAGTGGTCGGTTGTCAGGAGGCAGGGATTAGAGGATTAAGGATTAGAGGAATATTGATATATGCATGTAACATTTTATGGCGCAGTCCGGGAAGTCACTGGATCGATGCATCTTATTGCAACCGAGACCGACAGGATACTGCTGGATTGTGGAATGTTTCAGGGACGACGGAAGGAGACCGAACAAAAGAACAGGGTGCTTTCTTTTGACCCGCAGATTATCACAAACATAGTGCTTTCGCATGCCCACATAGACCATTCCGGCCGCATTCCTTTGTTGACGAAAAACGGATTTAACGGAAATATCATCTGCACGCGAGCCACAGCCGATGTCTGTGAATATCTGCTGGATGATTCCGCTTATATTCAGGAGTCGGATGCAAATTATCTTAATTATAAAGCTGTCCGTTCATATTTATACCAGTTGTTGACATCTGCCGACAAGGGGAAAAAGTCAGGTCGTGACGGTGAAAAGATAAGAAAAATTTTAAAGGGCCAACGTAATACTCTTAACACGGAAAAAATTAACGAATATATTGAAAAATACCATATAGAAGGTGTCCGGCCGCTATATACTGTTTTTGAGGCACAACAATCATTTAAATATTTTAACGGTTATCCATATCGTCAACCAATAACAATCGGGCAGCATACGACCTGTACCTTTTATGATGCCGGTCACATTCTTGGATCGGCCTTTTCCATTATCAAAACCATTGAAAACGGCCGATCATATACTGTTTGTTATACCGGTGATATAGGCAGATTTGATACGCCGATAGTAAAAAATCCGACCCTGAACTTTCAAGAGGAGGACAGGGACATAGATTTGCTGATCATGGAGAGCACATACGGCAATCGTTTACATGAACCGGTGAAGGATTTAAAGCAACAATTGAAACATGTGCTCATCGATACTTTCAACAGAGGCGGTTCTGTTTTAATACCATGTTTTGCATACGGACGCACACAGGAGATTGTGTATTTTCTTCACGAACTCTATGATGAGGGAGAAGTGCCGCGGAGGCCGATTTATGTCGACAGCCCCCTTGCAACTAAATTAACAGGGGTTTACGGCGAACATCCCGAAGTTTATGACAGTAAAACCAATGAAGTCTTTTTAAAGAACGGCAAAAACCCTTTTATATTTGACAAGATCCGTTTTGTGGAATCGGTTGATGAGTCGATGGAGCTCATGCGGGATGAAAAGCAGCATATTGTTATCGCCGCTTCCGGGATGTGTGAGGCGGGCCGCATTTTGCATCATCTGCGTTATAAGATACATAATGAAAAAAATACCGTTCTTATTGTCGGTTATATGGCAAAAAACACCCTTGGCCGTCGCATACAGGAAAACGGCGAATCATACGAGAGGTCGGGCAGAAAGGAGCCGTCTCCGCAGCTTAGATTCCTCAATAAAATTTATCCGCTTAAAGCCCATGTTACAAGGCTTGGCGGGTTCAGCGCTCATGCCGACAAAAATGAAATGCTTCGATTTGTCAGGGAGTCAAATTTACGCATAAAGAAGATCGTGGTAGTCCATGGAGAAGAAGACCAGTCGATTTCATTTGCCAACCAGCTCAAAAATGAAGGTTTTTCGGTAGTTGTGCCCAGGGTTGGAGAAATGGTGCGGATAAAATAAGGATCATAAGGATTCAAGGGTTTGAGCGACACGAAATGAGTAAAAGATGAACGTCCAACATCGAACATCCAACGTCGAATAATGATGTCGCTGCGCTCCGTTTTTTTATATAAAATTGACAGAATTCCTTAACTTTAGGCACTTTAGTTCACCTAACATTTTAATATTATGCAAAGTAAAAATTTAAACAAGCAATCAGGTCAAAAAAGGCAGATGTCCGGCAAGATAAGTTCGCTGGGGATATGCCTGGGGGCATCTACAGTATCACTTGTCTGGATGGAACTTGAGCAGGGCAAGGATGGGGAAAACAAAATAAAGCCCCGTGTGCTTAAATATTTACTTCATTCACACGAGGGAAATCCAAAGCAAACATTGCTTTCAGCTCTCAAGTCGCTGGATATGAATTCATACGACAGGATTGCCGTGACAGGAAGGAGATTTCGCAACTTTGTAAACCTGTCATCCATATCTGAACCGGAAACCGTGGAATACGCATACCGTTTTGTCAAACCCGCTGATATTGCATGTCCGGCAGTTGTTTCCGCAGGCGGGGAGACCTTCATGATATATATTTTGGACGGTCAGGGGCAGATATCCAATGTTTTGACCGGCAACAAGTGCGCATCCGGAACCGGTGAATTCTTTCTTCAGCAACTGCGCAGGATGAAGGTAACGCTGGAAGAGGCGGCCCAGTGGGCAGTTACGGAAGAGCCGTATCAGCTTTCGGGGCGTTGTTCGGTCTTTTGCAAGTCTGACTGCACACATGCAACCAATAAAGGCATTCCCAAATCAAAGGTAACCGCCGGACTTTGCAAAATGATGGCGGAGAAAATACTTGAGCTGTTAAAAAAGGTCCAAAGGAAGAACATTATGATTGTCGGGGGCACTGCGCTCAACCGGATGATGATTGAGTACCTGCGCAAAGATATTACCGGCCTTATTGTTCCTGAGGAAGCCCCGTATTTCGAAGCTCTTGGAGCCTCTCTCTGGGCTTTGGAAAATGAGACCGCTGCATTCCCTGGAATGTCGGATTTATTAAGGACAGAGGCTACATCATTTGACACACTTATGCCCCTTATGGATTTTAAAGAAATGGTTGAATTCAAAACTGTTGCGATGGGGGATGTCCGGCAGGGGAATGAATGCATACTGGGGCTTGATGTCGGTTCAACAACAACAAAGGCGGTTCTTTTGCGGATCGAAGACGATGCAATTCTTGCGTCCATTTATCTGCGTACCGACGGTGATCCTGTTGGAGCTTCCCGTAAGTGTTATGGTTCTATTCTTGAACAGATAAGTGAAAAGATAAATCCTGACAAGATAAGTATAACGGGGCTTGGTGTTACCGGCTCCGGCCGCCAGATAGCCGGCCTCCATGCTCTTACAAAAGGGGTTATCAACGAGATAATTGCCCACGCGACTGCGGCGGTATATTTCGATTCCAGCGTGGACACAATATTTGAGATAGGTGGACAGGATGCAAAATATACCTATATCACAAATGCCGTGCCATCCGATTATGCGATGAATGAAGCCTGTTCTGCCGGCACAGGTTCTTTTCTGGAAGAGTCGGCATACGAGACCCTTGGAGTGAAAATGGAGGATATTGCCGACATTGCATTTAAGGGCAAAACTCCCCCAAATTTTAATGACCAGTGCGCTGCATTTATTGCATCCGACATTAAGAATGCCATTCACGAAGGTGTGAAGCACGAGGATATTATCGCGGGTCTGGTGTATTCTATTTGTATGAACTATTCAAACAGGGTCAAGGGCAATAAGCCGGTGGGAGAGAAGGTCTTTATGCAGGGAGGTGTCTGCTATAACAGGGCGGTTCCCTTTGCCATGGCTGCGCTTGTGGGCAAGCCGATAGTCGTTCCTCCTGAGCCGGGGCTTATGGGCGCTTTTGGTGTTGCGCTTGAGGTCAAGAAAAGGATTGAAACAGGTTTGATGGAAAAGAAAATCTTTGACCTAAATGCTCTGCTTAACCGTGAGGTGCAATACGGAAAATCGTTTATATGCAAAGGCGGAAAGGAAAAATGTGACCGTCGCTGCAATATAGCTTTAATCAAGCTGGAAGGAAAGAAATATCCGTTTGGCGGAGCCTGCAACAGATATTATAATTTGCGGAACAAGGTGAAATACGATGTGGAAAATCTGGACCTTGTTCGTGTCCGGCAGCAATTAATTTTTGATAAGTATGGAGGCAAACTACCGGAGGGTGGCGGAAAAAAGCCCAGGGGGAGAATCGGAATAAACAGGAGTTTCCTGGTTAATACTTTTTATCCACTTTATTCCACGTTTTTCACCGAATTAGGGTTTGAGCCGGTTGTGCCTGATTTTCCTTCTAAAAAAGGAATGGATCAGAAAGAGGCGGCCTTTTGCTATCCTGCAGAACTGACCCATGGTTTTTTCCATTCCCTTATTTATATGGAAAATCCTCCGGAGTTTATATTCCTGCCCCACTTTAAGGCTGTTCCGGCCCAAAACGGTTACGCAAGCTCGCAGGTTTGTCCTTTTGTTCAGGGTGAAACCTTTTTTTTAAGGAGCGCATTCAGGAAAAAACTGGATGAACTGAGAGTCAGAGGGATAAAAGTATTAACCCCGCTGCTTGACCTGACAGAAGGGCTGGAGACCGCAGGAAAGCCTCTTGTCGAAACCGCTGTAAAAATGGGGATTGGAAAAAAAGAGGCTAAAAAGGCTTTTCAGAAGGCCATGAAAAAACAGATGGAATGCATGACCGAGATGAAAAAAATCGGCGATAAAGCCCTTGAAGATCTGGAAAAAAATCCGGATAAAACAGCGGTGGTGATATTTGCCCGGCCTTACAACGGATTTGTTAAAGAAGCGCATATGGGAATTCCAAACAAGCTTGCATCAAGGGGCATTCTGGTAATGCCGTTTGATTTTCTTACATTTGATGATGAGAAAACAAAGCGCCATATGTACTGGGGAATGGGCCAGACCATATTGAAGGCGGCAAGAGTTGTTAAGAGGCATCCTCAACTGTTTGGAACTTATATTACAAACTTTTCCTGCGGGCCGGATTCATTTATAGTCGGATATTTCAGGAGCATTATGGGTCAAAAACCATCGCTGACCCTCGAGCTGGACAGTCACACGGCAGATGCCGGCCTTGAGACCAGGGTTGAGGCGTTTCTTGATATTGTCGCAGCTTACAGGCAACTTCTGGCAGAGAAGGTGATCGTCCAGAAGAAACGGGCTTTTGTTCCTGCCCGTCTGGAAATGGGAAATGGAAGGGTTAACCTGGTGACATCTTCCGGCGAAACACTGCCGGTCACCGACCCACGTGTGACCCTTATGTTTCCGTCTATGGGCAAAATTTCCTCTGAATCTCTGGCAGCGGTATTTCGCGGTTTTGGGTTCAATGCAATTGCCCATCCACCGTCTGACGAGGCGGTATTGAAGCTTGGACGTGCAAACAGTTCCTGCAAGGAGTGTTTGCCGCTGATACTCACAACAGGGACATTGCTTAACTATATTTACAATATAAAAAAGGAAAATGAGGCTCTTATTTACTTTATGCCCACCGGATCAGGCCCTTGCCGGTTCGGCCAGTATTATGTATTCATGGAAGACCTTGTAAAAAGGCTTGAACTGCCGGATGTAGCCCTTTTTTCGCTTACATCAGAGAATTCTTACGCTGGTTTGGGGAAAGATTTCCAGTTAAGAGCATGGTGCGCTGTTGTAATATCCGATGTTATGGAAGATATACGGTCGATGCTATTGGCCAATGCAACAGATACCGAAGATGGGATGAGGATATTTCATGAGGAATGGAATCTGATATTGGAAGAGATAGAAAGAGGTGACTTTTCTGAGCTGGAAAAACAGATGGTTCGTACTTCCGAACGTTTTAGACGGATTCCAATGAAACTTCCACCAAAAGAGGTGCCAATAATCTGCCTTATAGGTGAAATATTTGTTCGTAGAGATTCAATATCGCGCCAGTATTTGACAGGACGTCTGGCAAAAAGCGGATTTGCCACTGTCTGTTCCCCTGTTGCTGAATGGATATTATATTCCGACTACATCGTGGACAAAGGGCTTACTGAACATAAGATGTCAACAATGGAGAAGCTGGCATTTGGAATCAAAAAGAAATATATGGCTAAGTACGAAAAGCTTATTAAATCCATTTTATCCCGGTCACGGCTTGTTCACGCAGAACCTCTTGACGTTGAAGAAATAATAAAAAATGCTGAGCCTTATATATCTTCAAACCTGACGGGTGAAGCTGTTCTCACAGTAGGAGGCACTATAACCGAGGTAGCCACTCATGCATGCGGCGCAATCGCCATAGGACCCTTCGGCTGCATGCCGAACCGCCTGTCAGAGGCTATCTTAAACACGATGATGAATCGTGAAGGGAAACTGGCAACCGACCCGACAAATAAGCGGCTACGAAAAATCCTGGCAAATATTGAAGACCTGCCTTTCCTTGCAATTGAAAGTGATGGTTCCCCTTTCCCGCAACTGATAAATGCAAAGCTGGAGACCTTCTGCCTGCGAGCAGAGCGTTTGCACAAAAGAATGCTTGATGCGTGATCTTTTGGCATCGATCATCGAAGTTATTTTACAGCCACCCCAATCTTGCCAGAATGAGGCGAAATGCTTCATCAAAATATTCATATGTAGCATACTTGTTTCCTATGGAGTCAACATAACACATATAGTTGTAGAATCTGAAAAAACCAATGAGACGCTTGCCCGGTCTATTTACCTCCATAACTACACGAAAGGTGTTTCCACGGTTTTTGTCATCGGCCCAGCCTCCCGATCCTATTGCCCTGTAAACACTATTAATCTCATCGTCACTGGTACCGGGGGGCGCCTTATCGATGTATTGTTGAAGTGATCTTTGCCACTTACTTTTTGTAACCCCCGGACCAAGCCGATCACGCCTCAAGGACTGCCTGCTTAATTCGATTAACACGATTCCGATATAACTGTTAGGTTTAGCTTCCTCGCCTGGTAAGGCGTATTGTTTTGAATAGCCGTACCCTTTATTACCCTCGGCACCTTCCTGAGATTTTGATATTTCGAGATCCAGAAGCTGTTCCGGAAACATATTGGCTACATCAACTGTCTGTTGTGCATAGCCGGTGGATGTTATTAGACAAAAAACACCAAGAATAACAGCGGGGAAAAATATAGGACGGTTTTTAATACAGGAATTCCGTATTGTCTTAAAGAAAAATGTTTTACAGTAATTTAAAATAAACATCGCTCTCCTCCTCCTTAATGCTTGCACTTCAGACAACGCAGTGCTGTTTTGTTTTACTTCACAATACTGAGCGGGAAATCCTGTCCCTGGGAAAAGCTATTGGGATACTGAGCTGTTCCCCGGTATTTTTCGGTCAACTCAGGTACCTTATCATTTATATACGCCTCAAGTTCCTTAACGGTAATTTTTCTGTCAGGAGGTGATCCGCCGTCAGCTTCACCTTCCAACCCTTTAAGCAAAGCATAAGTAAACACACCATGACCTAACGCTTTGAACTCGGTTGCAAACTGTTCTGTTCCCGTTGCAGCCATCACGACAACCCCCGCACTCCTTGCAAGTTGCAGTATGGCTTTTTCTTCCGCCGCACCCCGCAATGCAAATGATTCTATAGCCCCACCAGACTGACAGGCGTCCAGAATTATTAATTGCTTCTGCGCTTTTATCTTTGTGCACAATTCTTTCATTCTTTTTGCTGATATTCCCTTTGATTTCAGAATGTCATCATGGCCATAAAGCCTTGTTACATCGTACGGCGCAATATAAAAGTCCGGCGGTGTATTTCTGTCTCCTTCACTCATTACCCCGTGTCCCGCATAGTAGAGAAGAAATCCGTCATCGGGTCCGGCTTTTGCCATAATCTGCTTGAAAGCTGCTTCTATCGAATTGCGTGTTGCCTGATTGTCGAAAAGCAACTGTTTATAAATATGTTTGAAAATGCCCCTGCCCCTTTGCTCAACGGCGTTGACAAATGCTTCGGCATCGGACTTGCCATAATTGAGTTTGTATCTTGGGTTCTTATACTCATTTATGCCGACGGCAAGGATATATAAATCGGCTGACGCATGCACCGCCTTTGAATGGATTTCTATGATGGCCGGGTTGGATTCCGTTCTGTCTCTGTTAAGGGCAATGGCCCGGAATTCGTTTGTTCCCGGGAGGAGTATTACGTTATATCTTTTTGTTATTCCGTGACCTTTCTTAGGAGTGATAGCCACACCGCGCTGTTCTTCGGAAATAAGCTTGAGATTCTGATAGAGCCGAATTTCATCAATACCACCTCCCGTGTCGATAGCTTGAACGGTTATTATAATATTCCTTCTGGCAAATATTGCCCCGTGTTTTGGGTTTATTATTTTTACTTCGGGAGGTGTAGAAGTTAATTTCCTGATGTCGGATGCTACTTTAACCCGCTTGCCGCTCATTACCTTTCCCACGATTTCCGGATTATAAAATTTCTCAAAGAAATTATCGATGGTATAACTCTTCAGACCAATTGTAACATTAATATGCTCTGCACCATTTTTCGAAGCCACAAAATAGCCATCACGGGTGATCGTTGCCCAGTCTCCATTTTTAAATCCAACCATCATGGCAATTTCCGTGCCTGTATTAACATTCCACATCCTTATAGTGCCGTCCCAACTCCCGGAGAGCGCATACCTGCCGTCCGGGCTGAAGGCTACGGAAAAGATATAATAAGTATGCCCCTTAAAGGTCCTTATCTCGTTGCCCGTCGAGATATCCCAGAGCTTTAACGTATAATCTCCGCTCCCGGAGAGTGCATACCTGCCGTCCGGGCTGAAAGCTACCGAGTTTACTACCCAGGAATGCCCCTTGAAAGTTCTGATCTCCCTACCGGTGGCTATATCCCAGAGTTTGAGGGTATAGTCGTCGCTACCAGAAAGGGCATATCTGCCGTCCGGGGATATTGCTACGGAATGAATGCCCCTCGTATGTCCTGTAAAATTTCTAATCCGTTTTCCCGTTCTCATATCCAGGAGCCACAGTGTAGCCTTCCATCCTCCACCGCCGAGCAAGGCACGTTTTCCATCGGGTGAAAAAACAACAGACCTTATCGGGCCTATATTCTTTTTGGTTGCCTTTGTTTTTCCCGTCTGTGTATCCCATAGCTTCAGAGTATTGTCCCGACTCACCGACAGCACATACCTGCCGTCCGGACTGAAGGCTATAGACCCGACAAAATCCGAATGACCCCTGAAGGTTCTGACCTCCTTGCCGGTTGAGACCTTCCAGAGCTTCAGTGTATCGTTTTTACTCTCCGACAGGACATAGCGGCCATCCGGGCTGAAAGCTACGGATCCGATACGTGAATGACTCTTAAAGCTCCTTACCACTTTGCCGGTGGATCTATTCCACAATCGCATAACACCATTTCCACTTCCCGACAGTATGTATTTCCCTTCAGGACTGACAGCTATAGAATTTATCAAATCAGAATGACCCTTAAAGCTCCTCACCACTCTGCCGGTTGAGACCTCCCAGAGTTTTAGATCGGCTGATGTTTCACCTCCGCCTCCTGATAGCACATACCTGCCGTCAGGGCTCAAGGCTATGGAATTACAGCTATTTACGCGTTCCTTAAAAACTCTGGTCTCCCGGCCGGTAGCAATATTCCAGAGTTTCAGGGTACTATCTCCGCTTACCGACAGGGCATAATTACCATCGGGGGTGATGGCCACGGAATTGATATAGGATGCCGGGTGCGCCCGGAGGAAATTGTCCGGCACCTTTGAACACTTGAATGACCTTATCTCCCTGCCGGTTGATATATCCCAGAACTTCAGGGTATTATCCCGGCTCCCTGACAAGGCGTATTTGCCGTCTGGGGTAAAGATTACAGAACTAATGTATTTTTGTCCCCTAAATGTCTTTACCCTCCTGCCTGTTGAAACCTTCCAAAGTATCAAAGAGTTGTCTTTGCTTCCCGACAGCGCATATCTGCCGTCAGGACTGAAAGCTACGGAGACGACATAATCTGTGTGTCCCCTGAAAGTTTTTACCATTTTCCCCGTCGAAACGTCCCAGAGTTTAAGTGTATTATCTTTGCTTCCCGACAGTACATATCTGCCGTCAGGACTGAAAGCTACGGAGACGACATAATCCGTATGTCCTCTGAAAGTTTTCATCTCCCTGCCTGTTGAAACCTTCCAGAGCTTGAGGGATTTGTCACCGCTCCCTGAAAGTGCATATCTGCCGTCAGGACTGAAGGCTACGGAGTTAACGTAATTCGTATGTCCCCTGAAGGTTTTCACCTCCCTGCCCGTTGAAACCTCCCATAACTTCATTGTATTATCAACACTGCCCGAAAGAGCATACTTGCCGTCAGGACTGAAGGCTACGGCAAGTGCAGAATTCGAATGCCCGAGCTGTACAAATACTTCTGGCTTTTCGGTCGCATAAACAATACCTCCCAGTATAAGGCTGCCTGACAATAAGATGATCAAAACACAGGCAAATACTTTAAAAATTCCTATGGAAAGATTTAATCGCTTCATAACGCTTCCGGTAAAGAGTGGTGGGTGTGTTTTCTAAAGAATTTTTATTTCATCCAAACCCGGCGTAAGCCTCTTTCCCCCTTCAGGGGTTACCTGAAAGGTATTTTCTATACCCACAAGCCCCACCCCTTCAATCTCTTTTTCAGGGATGATATGGATAGTATCTTTTTTCATTAAAATAGGATATAATAATTTAAAATCGGTTGCAAGCACAAGATGAAAAGGAATTGTGGTGATTTTACCAAAAATGAAAATACTACTTATATATCCTTATTGCCTTGAAGACAGGCTTCATGCAGAAGAGGTTAGTTTTGTGCCGATCGGTCTTTACTATATCGGTGCTTTGTTAGAGGAGAATAATTATGATGTTGAAATACTGAACTGGCATAATATTAATGAAACACCTCAAAGAATTAAAGAGACCTTAATTATAAAGAAGCCGAAAGTTATCGGTTTTTCCATAGTGCATGCAAACCGTTGGGGCGCCATAGAAATTGCCCGGATTGCGAAACAGCTTAATCCACATGTAAAAATTGTTTTTGGAGGGGTCGGCGCCACCTTTTTATGGAAGCACCTTTTAACGCATTTTAAAGAGGTTGATTTTGCCGTAATAGGGGAAGGTGAGTATACCTTTTTAAGCCTGATTAAATGCTTTCAAAAGTATCGTCCTGGTAAGATTAGATATAAAAATATAAAAAACATTAAGGGAATCGCTTTCAGAAAAGGCGGCAAGGCGGTTAAGACCAAGCCCGCTGATAAAATTCAGGACCTCGACAAATTGCCGATTCCTGCAAAATATTTTAAATATCAACATGTTGCCTTGACCCGGGGATGCCCCGGAAACTGCACCTTTTGCGGGTCGCCCAAGCTTTGGGGACATAAGGTCAGGTTCCATTCCGCCGACTATTTTATCAAACAGATAGAGCTGCTTTATGAAAAGGGGGTTACCTTTTTTTATTTTTCAGATGATACATTTACGTTTAAAAAAGATCTGGTGATAAAGGTTTGTAAAAAGATCATTGAAAGAGACCTTAAAATAGTCTGGGTGGCAATTTCTCGAGTTAATTATATAAGCGAAGAGATTTTAGACTGGATGAGAAAGGCTGGCTGTATTCAGATCAGTTATGGGGTGGAAAGCGGTTCTGAGAAGATAAGAAACCTCCTGAATAAAAATATTAAGACCGATCAAATCAAAAGAGCCTTTGCGCTGACAACAAAGTACGGCATACTGGCACGGGCCTATTTTATTTATGGCTGTCCTGGAGAAAACTGGGATACGATTCAGGAGACCATTGATTTGATTCATGAGATCAAACCGCTTGGCGCTATTTTTTACATACTTGATATATTCCCAGGAACAGCCCTTTATTCGGATTTTAAAAAGAGAGCCAGGCAAACAGACAATGTCTGGTTAAAGCGGGTAGAAGATATTATGTACTTTGAAACCGATCCAGCTCTATCCAGTGAATTGATACTGGCCTTTGGGAAGAAACTCAGAACCGACTTCCACGAAAATCTTTCCGGTTTTGCCGATGAAGTTGAACTGATAGATGATAAGGAATTGTACAAAATGCATTCGGATTTTTGTTCAAGACTGGCAATGACCTTTGATTATGGCGATTATTCCGGGATTGAAGCTGTAAAAGATAAAGAAGGGGTTGCTGAAAGACTGTATCAAAAATCCCTGGGTTATTATCCTGATCATCGGGCATATTTAGGATTGGGCATCATTAAGCAAAAAAGAGGGTTGTACGCGGAATCCATTAGCGCCCTTTCAGACGGTATTGAGAGATTTCCGGACAGTGAGCAGCTTCATATCTGTCTGGGAATAAGTTATATGAATATAGGAAAGTATAACAAAGCAATTTCATGTTTTCAAAAGTTTAAAGATTCAGACAAGGCACGTTATTATATCGAAAGCTGTTATAAATTCTTAGCCACAGACACACATGGACGAATATAGACTGTAACCGTTCACGGTTGTCGGTTCACGGTTTTTTTAATGAACCATGCAACAATTGAAGTCTTTTGGCTAAAATCACAAATCCCCCTCTGGGGATAACCAAATCCTGGTCCTCTGGGCCAGGATTTTTTACTCAATCATCTGCGATCCTTTAAATACAGCGCCGCCCACAAGCGCAATAAAAGCGCTAATAAGAAACAGGGCAAACGAGCCCATGCTTTCGTACAAACAGCCGCTGATTAAAAATCCTACCGTCATGCCTAATCCGTAAGTTACGGCATTATTTGCGGCCTGTCCCAGGGTTTTGGCTTCATTCGGAGTCAGCGAATCTATGTAGAGTATACTTGCAACATGAAATGATCCGTAAGTTACAGCATGAAGAGTCTGTGAAAGCAGGATTATTGCCGGAGATGTTGCAAAAAAAAGTATCAGCCATCTTAAAGTTGCCACAATAAATGAAAACACTATAACATTTTCCATTGAGTAGCGTTTGAATATTATGTCTGATTTTATCATTACAATGATTTCCGCAAATGATGCCAGAGCCCAGGCAATTCCGATAAATGTGCTGCTATACCCCATAGTTGCAAGGTGAATGGAAAAAAAGGTATAGTAGGCTCCGTGGCTTGCCAGCATTAAAAAAGCGCAAAAAAGAAAGACAAAAACCCGTCTATTTAGCAGAACCTTTGCACTGGAAGTATAAGACTGCTTTTTCAAAGTTACGGTATACGGGATTTTCGTGGAAATAAAGGCCTGGAACAGGGACCCTGCGAAAATAAGTATAATAATTATTTTTATGGAATACAGATCGATTACTTTGCCTAAAATTATGACAACCGTTATAAAGGCTATTGAGCCCCAGACTCTTAATGAGCCGTAGCTTTTTTTTTCTTTGCCTAATACATCGATTGTAAATGCTTCAAGGAAGGAGATAATGGGAGCATAAAAAATGCCATAAAAGATGGTGATGATAAGCATCGGCCAAAAGTCGGCAGTCAATATAAAAAATGCCCAGATTGCCGTACTGATAAAATTACATAATATATATATCGGTTTCCTGATGTGAAAGCGATCCGCTATGGCTCCCCAGAACAAAGGGAATAAGATAATAGCCATTGTTCTCAAGGCGGACAGAACACCTATTTGAAAGCCGCTAAAACCGATATGAAAACAGTATAGATTAAAATAGGGCAAAAAAATGCCCATTACGCCAAAGTATATAAAGTACTGTGAACCAATAACGAATTTATGTGAAGCTTTGCGCCTGTTAGCCATATTTGATCAATAAGGTATTTATAGGTAAAAGGCAATTATAATCAAAGTGTTTAACGCTAATCTCTTCTTTACAAATTCTTTTTGTGATGATATTTTTTTGTAACATTTTTATGCAATAAAATTTGTCACATGGGTTTTATTTTTTATGACGGTATAAAATCAGGAGCAAAAAATGGATTATATTAAAATAAAATTTACCAAGGAATCCGATCAGTTAAGCTCAGACACAGGAAGAGGTATTGAGGACATGTTTCGATCAATGAGCCCGTTTTTCGCTCTTCCCGAAGGCGTGTGGAAACCTCAGATGGATATATATGAAACAGATGAAGAGATAATTATTCTGGCTGAGATTGCAGGTGTAGACAAAGAGAATCTGAGTGTGGAAATCAACACCAGGGCAGCCAAAATTTATGGCGAACGCACTGAAATGCCCAGGCTTAAAAATTCAACATACAGATTGGCAGAGATCCAGTATGGCAGATTTGAGCGCATATTGTTTCTTCCGGCGCCTATTGATGCTGATAAAGTAATTGCAACATATTTTAATGGTTTGCTTCAGATCAGGCTTGCGAAATTGCCGCCTGATAGAACGCACAGGATACCGATCGTAGATGGATAGCCGTTTTATATTATTTATCATTTTTTGGAGGCACCTATGACCGAGCAGCTACCGCATGACGTGTCCGGAACTAAAACTATTCCGGAAATTCTTCCTGTTTTGCCTTTAATTGATACAGTGCTTTTTCCTAAAATGGTTGTGCCTATTATAGCCATGCAAAAGGAATCGGTGCAACTGGTGGATGAAGCAATGTCTAAAGATCGTATCATAGGGCTTATTATTGCCAGAGAAATGAAAATCAAACCCAGTTATACACCTGACGATCTATATTCGGTTGGGATAAGCGCTTTTATACTTAAAATGGCAAAGTCCGAAGATAATACGACTCAATTACTTGTCCAGGGTTTAAGCAGGTTCAGGGTAAAGGATTTTATAAAAGCAAAGCCCTATCTTCAGGCACGAGTGGAGTATATTAAGGATAAAGAAGAGAAAGACAAGGAAATTGATGCACTGACGGCAAATATTATTAGTCTGTTTGCCAAGGTGGTTGAACTTTCTCCCGGCTTGCCGCAGGAAATCGGGGCAATGGCGAAGTCGATACAGGAACCCGGCACATTGGCAGATATGGTTGCTTCGCTTATTAATGCGACACTTAAAGAAAAACAAAAGGTTTTAGAGCTTTTTGATGTTAAAAAACGATTAAAAGAGGTTACAAGGCTTTTAAATTACCAGGTAGAGGTTTTAGAACTTGGGAACAAGATACAGTCCCAGGTGAAGGGGGGCATGGATAAGCAGCAGAGGGAGTATTATCTGCACCAGCAACTTAAGGCTATCAGGGAAGAATTAGGTGAAAAGGATGAGACCGCTGTTGAAATTGAAGAATACAAGGCAAAAATAAAGGAGAAAAAGCTTCCCGAAGAGGCCCGCAAAGAGGCGCAGCGGGAAATCAACCGCCTGTCCCGCATGCACCCGTCTTCTGCCGAATATACTGTAGCGTCAACCTATCTCGACTGGTTGACTGTTCTTCCCTGGTATGAAAGCACCACGGACAACCTTGATATAAAAAAGGCAAGAAGGATATTAGATAAAGACCATTTCGGACTCAAGAAACCAAAAAAGCGTATTATAGAATATCTTGCCGTTCGCAAGTTAAAGCCTGAATCAAAGGGGCCGATACTGTGCTTTGCCGGTCCTCCCGGAACCGGCAAGACATCCCTGGGCATGTCAATAGCAAGGGCTTTGGGACGAAAATTTATCCGAATTTCATTGGGCGGTGTCAGGGACGAGGCTGAGATCAGGGGGCATCGGCGAACTTATGTCGGCGCGCTTCCCGGCCGGATAATTCAGGGGATAAGACGCGCTGAATCAAACAATCCTGTTTTTATGTTAGATGAAATAGACAAGCTTGGGAGCGATTTTCGAGGGGACCCGTCATCAGCCCTGCTGGAGGTTCTTGATCCAGAGCAGAATTTCTCTTTTACCGATCACTATCTTGATGTGTCGTTTGATCTGTCAAAGGTAATGTTCATTACTACCGCAAATATTCTTGATACCATACCACCTGCATTAAGAGACAGGATGGAGGTGCTGGAGCTTTTAGGTTATACACAGGACGAAAAGATTAGAATCGCGACACGGTATCTCATACCGCGCCAGCGTGAAGCCCATGGCCTTAAATCCTCTCAGATATCATTTTCAAGAGGGACATTGCAGAAGATAATTTCAGGCTATACACGGGAGGCCGGCCTGAGAAATCTGGAGCGTGAAATCGCAACCATTTGCAGAGGGGTTGCGACCAGGATAGCTGAAGGCGAGGCAGAATCTGCAAAAATAACGGGTAAGGATATTGGAGATTATATCGGTCCTGTTCGATTTGCTTCGGAAGTCAGCGCAAGAACTTTAACACCCGGTTTAGCCATGGGGCTTGCCTGGACACAAGCGGGCGGCGAACTCTTGTTTGTTGAAGCCACTGCAATGAAAGGCAAAAAACATCTGACCTTAACCGGACAGTTAGGCGATGTGATGAAGGAGTCTGCGACAACGGCTCTTAGTTTCATACGTACAAATGCTGTTTCCCTTGGGATTGCCGAAGATTTTTTTGAAACTCAGGATATACATATTCATATACCGGCAGGAGCTATCCCCAAAGATGGTCCTTCAGCGGGTGTTACCATGCTTACCGCCCTGGCTTCACTTCTTACCCATAAAAAGATTCAAAAGGATCTTGCCATGACCGGTGAAATAACCTTGAGAGGTCAGGTACTGCCGGTTGGAGGCATAAAGGAAAAGGTTCTTGCAGCCCATCGAGCAGGTATAAAAACAATTATTATGCCAAGCTGGAATAAGAAGGATTTGGAGGACATACCTGAAAAGGTTAAACGTGAAATCCATTTTCACTTTGTTGATAAAATGATGGATGTTTTGAAAATTGCGCTCGAGAAATAAAAAAGTAAAAAACTATCACGAAAGCACGAAAAATTGAAAGCACGAAAAATAATAAAAAAAAAGCATAGCCTTTATATTTTTTTAAGTTTTCTTGCCGTATGCGGCCTTTTGTTTTTTGCTTTTGGTTGTTCGAAGCCAAAGCCTCCTCCAGGTGTTGCCGGATATCCAAGACCATATAAGGTTTTGGGTAAGTGGTACCAGCCCATTCCTCATTCTCAAGGTTTCAGCCAGCGCGGAAAGGCATCCTGGTATGGCAGGAAGTTCCATGGAAGGAAGACAGCAAACGGAGAGACATATAATATGTATGCAATGACGGCAGCCCATAAAACCCTGCCGCTTGGCACATATGTCAGGGTGAAAAATCTTAAAAACAACAGGGAGATCGATGTAAGGATCAATGATCGCGGGCCGTTTGTCCGTGGCAGAATAATCGATCTTTCCTATACCGGGGCAAAAAAGCTTGGTGTTGTCGGGCCCGGAACCGCTTTGGTTCAAATAACAGCGCTTGGAACCCCTGTTCGATCAACGGCAAAAAAGGATTCCAGTCGATCCTATGTTCCAACAGACTACTATAAAGGGGACTTTACCGTTCAAATAGGGGCATTTGCTGATCGCAATAATGCTGAGAGATTAAAGCAAAAACTTGATTTAACATACAAGAATGCGCATATAACAATATATAACAACGGGGATGAAACATTCTACCGTGTGCGTGTCGGCAGGTGCTCAACCCTGGAACAGGCGATTGAATACGAAAATAAACTTATTGAAAACGGATTTGAAGGGGCTTTTGCAATTGCAGAGTAGTCGCCAAAAGCAGCAAAGAGTTGTTTTTCTTGACAGAGACGGTGTTATAAACAAAGATTTGCCGGATTACATAAAGAGCTGGGAGGAATTTGAGTTTCTTCCCGGAAGTATTGAAGCGATAAGGCTTTTAAATTCAAAGGGATTTGCCACGATAATTATTACAAACCAGTCTGCAATAAATCGCAATATGATATCAAAGCAGGGACTTGAGCATATTCATGCCTTGATGAAAAAAGCGATTAAATCAGGGGGCGGCGAGATAAAGGACATTTTTTTTTGCCCCCATACTCCTGAAGAAGGATGCGATTGCCGCAAACCCGAACCCGGATTGATATACCAGGCGCAAAAAAAATACCAAATCGATCTTCCAGCTTCAATAATGGTGGGCGACAATGCAAAGGATATTGAGTGCGCGCGCAGGGCAGGTTGCGGGTTGAGTGTTCTGGTAAAGAGCGAAAACTTTTCAAATGCTGAAAGGTTCCTGTCAGAAAGGAAAATCTTTCCCGATTATGTAGCTCTCGATCTTTATGATGCTGTGAGCTGGATAACCAACCACTTTAGTCACCTCTTATGATAACTCTCGAAGGACATCTTGAAAGAATTACCTACTATAACGAAGAAAACCATTATACTGTTGCGCGATTAAAGACAGGCAAAGATCAAACTCCTGTAACCGTTATAGGATTCATGCCGGCTGTCAGTCCCGGCGAAACTCTTAAAATAAAAGGCAGATGGGAGACCCACCCAAAATATGGTCAGCAATTAAAGGTCGACTCATTTGAAGTCATCCTTCCTGCAAGCGTTGACGGAATAAAAAAGTATCTTGAATCCGGTTTTATTAAGGGAATAGGGCCAAAAATTGTTGCGGCCCTGATTAGTCATTATAAAAATAGAACCCTTGAGATAATTGAAAAGAATCCTGAAAAGCTTGCCGATGTTAAAGGAATAGGAAAGGTAAAGGCCGCGCATATAAGCAATTCCTGGAGAGAGCATCATGCAATAAGAGATATTATGCGGTTTCTTCAGGGAAACGGGATCACAACTTCATACAGCGCAAAAATATTCAAAGAGTATGGAAAGGATGCCGTTAACATCATCCAGAATGATCCTTACCGCATAGCCTGTGATATCTCTGGAATCGGCTTTTATATTGCCGACAGGATAGCGCAGAACCTGGGCGTTCCAAAGGATAAGCCGGAAAGGATTAAAGCATGCATTATTCACATCATAGAACAATTTGTAGCGCAAGGGCATACTTTTGCCTATGAAGAGCAGATTCTTAAACGCTGCGAGAATCTTTTTAAGATCGAGCGAAGTAAAACTAAAGATGCCATGCTTGCTCTTGTCGATGCAGGGGAACTGGTTATAGAAAAAACTGCGGACGTTGAGACCTACGCTGTTTATCTAAAAAGTCTGCATGAGGCGGAAACAGGTATTGCCAACAGGATAAAGGCTGTTTTGTCTGTTCCAATTCCCCCTTTGTGTATAGACCCACAGCAGATTACGCAGGAAGTATTAAGAAAACTTGCCATCAAACTTTCTTCTGAGCAGCTGAATGTTTTGCAGGAGTGCCTTTCTCACAGGGTTATCGTAATAACCGGAGGCCCTGGAACAGGCAAAACAACACTTATCAGATCTATTAACGCGGTCTTTGAACTTCTTGGAAAGCGAATCATCCTTGCTGCCCCGACCGGAAGGGCGGCCAGACGTCTTTCAGAGGTTACGCGCAGGGAGGCAAACACCGTTCATAAAATTTTGGGATATAATTTCAAGGATGATTTTTTTGATAAAAATCAGGACAATCCGCTTGATGCAGATGCGATAATCATTGATGAAGCCTCGATGGTGGATGTATATTTAATGTTTTATCTGCTTAGAGCAATTTCCATGCACTGTGTATTAATACTGGTCGGAGATACTTTTCAGCTTCCATCGGTTGGCCCGGGAAATGTTCTTGCCGATATTATCAATTCAAAAAAAATAAAAACTTTTGAGTTAAAGAAGATCTTCAGGCAGGCTCAGGAGAGCCCCATTGTTATGAATGCCCACAGAGTCCGTGCAGGGAAGATGCCTAACCTCAAAAAGGATTATATGCCTGAAAACCTGTCTGAGTTTTACTTCATTGAGCAAAACAATCCGGACAGGGCTGTTGAAACAATAGTTGAGCTATGCAGCAAAAGAATTCCAAAGGTTTTCAATTTTGATTCTGTAAATGATATTCAGGTGTTGACCCCGATGCACAAAGGAGCGGTGGGGACCGCCAACCTGAACCAGGCGCTTCAAAAGGCTTTAAACTCCGGCTCTGCCGGGTCTGCGCGCAAAGACGGTCGTTTTAATATAGAAGACAAAGTCATGCATTTAAAAAACAATTATCAAAAAGAGGTTTTTAACGGTGATATCGGAACAATTACCTCCATTGATACGGCAAACAGCCGGCTTTCCGTGGATTACTACGGCAGAAAAGTCGCCTATGATTTTGCGGAAACAGAGGAGCTTTCACTGGCATATGCCATAACCGTGCACAAGTCACAGGGGTCTGAGTATCCTGCGGTGGTTGTGCCGATAATGACCCAGCATTTTGCTTTGCTCCAGAGGAATCTGCTTTATACGGCAATAACAAGAGGCAAAAAGCTGGTAATACTTGTAGGTTCAAAAAAAGCAATAAATATTGCACTGAAAAACGACAGCCCCAGAAAGCGTTTTTCAAGCCTTGCAAACAGGCTAATGAAGGGGTCAGGAATCAGTTGGCGGAAGTGCATGGGAATCGAACCCACCCGGGACGGTTCTAGCGCCCCACACCGGATTTGAAGTCCGGGAGCCCCACCAGTGAGCTGCGCACTTCCGTATTGGCGGACATAGTAAAAGGACTTAAAGTTTTGCTATCATATTATCATAATATTTTTTGTCAATAATTTTGAATTAAAAAATCGGACATTTTCACCACAGAGTATTGTTTCGTGTTTTGCGGCGTACGCCTTGAAAAGAGACGTGATTAATTTACTTTATGTTCTTAGGTCTATTAATATGGAAAAAATGATAAACAAAGATAGGCTGGCGGAAACATTCAGGCTCCTTGTCGGCATTGACAGTGTCTCAAAAGAAGAAGCCGCTGTTTGCTGCGAAATCAGAAAAATTCTAAAATCTATGGGAGCTAAGACGGTTGTTGACGAAGCCGGAGACAGGGCAGGGAGCAACACAGGCAATCTTATTGCCAAATTTGACGGAAACCGGCTCAATGAAAGCTTGCAAATAGAGCCGCTTCTTTTTAATGCCCACATGGATACGGTTGAACCGGGCAGAGGTATAAATGCGGTATTAAGAGACGGAAATTTTACAAGCAGCGGTTCAACAATACTTGGAGCAGACGATAAAAGCGCAATTGCCGTTCTTTTAGAGACCATGAGAACTCTCCGGGAAAATGATCTGCCGTATTGTCCTATAGAGATTGTGTTTACTATCTGTGAAGAGATTGGTCTTTTAGGCGCAAAGAATCTTGATTACAGTCTTATCACTGCAAAATACGGTTATGCTCTGGATGCAACAGACACAGAAGGAATTGTAATACGGGCTCCTGCCTCAAACAGGCTAAAGTTTAAAATACACGGCAAAGATGCCCATGCCGGAGCAAATCCTGAAGAAGGGATAAATGCAATCGCCATTGCAAGCAGAGCAATTGCCGGCCTTAATATCGGCCGGATCGATAGCGAAACAACATGCAACATAGGCATAATAGAAGGGGGTATTGCTGTTAACATAGTGCCGAATCTTGTAACTGTTAAGGGGGAAGTCAGAAGTCATAATACGGAAAAACTCGATAAAATTACAAATGAAATAGTATCATCCTTTAAGAATGTGGTTGAAAATTACACAAATTCGTCGGAAGACAATCTTCCGGACCTTGAGGTTTTTGTGGATAAGGAATTTCTCAGCGCAAATATTGCCGCAGATCATCCTGTTGTGCTTTTAGCCCAAAAAGCCGCGATAAATTTAGGGACAAAGATGGTTGCCAAGGCAACCGGAGGGGGGTCGGATGCCAACATATTTTTTGAGAAAGGAATTATAACAGGGGTATTGGGCACAGGAATGCATGATATGCATACTATTCGGGAATCAATACGGATTGAGGATATGGTCAAGACGGCCGAGCTTTTGCTTGAGATTATTAAGCTTCATTCGTCAGGGGCAGGGATTACCCCTTAATCCTTTAAAAAGGAGAATTGCATTAGATGATAGCATATTTTGACTGTTTTTCCGGTATAAGCGGCGACATGACCTTAGGGGCTTTTATTGATCTTGGAGTGCCTGTAAAATGGCTGAAAGACACCCTTCGCTCTATTCCCTTAACAGGTTTTGATATAACTGTTTCATCTGTTTCTCGACATGGAATAACAGCCAAAAGCGTTCATATCCATACAGAGGATAATGCGCAGTCAAGGAATTATACAAAGATAAGGTCTTTAATTGAAAAAAGTCCTTTATTGGTCATGGTTAAAGAAAAAAGTCTTAAAATCTTTGAAAGGCTTGCAAATGCTGAATCAAAAATACACGGATGCCCTGCGGAAAAGGTTCATTTTCATGAAGTCGGCGGCATTGATGCCATAGCAGATATTGTCGGAGTGGCTTTTTGTATTGAGCATCTCGGCATTAAGAAGATAATTGCTTCAAGCCTGCCTCTTGGAACAGGCTTTGTATCATGTGGGCACGGCACGCTGCCTGTGCCTTCTCCTGCTACGCTTGAAATTCTAAAAGGGATTCCGGTGTTTGGCTCAGGAGTTGACTGTGAACTTGTAACCCCCACCGGAGCCGCAATTATAGCCACGCTTGCCGAATCTTATGGGCCGATGCCTGATATGGTGATTGAAAAAACAGGCTATGGCGCCGGTAAGCAGGACATTAAATCAAAGCCGAATCTTTTGCGGATCATTACCGGAACAGCTCAAAATCATCAAACCTATTGTCAAAAAGAGACAGTAGTTATGATAGAAACCTGTATTGACGATATGAACCCTGAAATCTTCGGGTTTGTCATGGATCGTTTGTTTGAAGATGGAGCTCTCGATGTTTACTGGATCCCGGTTTTTATGAAGAAAAACAGGCCCGGAACAATGATGCAGGTTCTGTGCCGGAAAAACCAGGAGGAGGTAATAATAAATCGTATTTTATCTGAAACCACCTCATCAGGCCTAAGATATTATGATGTTAAAAGGTCAATACTTGCTCGTGAAGAGATAATTATTAAAACCGGATACGGGCTGATTAAGGTTAAACGTATTACAGATCCTGCCGGCGGCGTACGGATCGTTCCCGAGTATGAGGTCTGCAAAAAGATAGCCCTTGAAAAAAATATTCCGATAAGAGTTGTGTACGATACACTAACAAAAGAGGGATCACAACAATCCCTTGACAAAAAACATGCCTAAATATAGAAATTGGCCATGAATTTGCGGGAAAAATCGGTCATGTTTCTTGCGACCGGCTGTTTTATCGGGAACATTCCTTTTGCTCCAGGTACCTTTGGAACCATCCTGGGGCTTCCGCTTTGTTTTTTTTTAGCCGGAACCAATTTTTCGGTTGCTGTCTTTCTGACAGTGATATTTATTGTTTTTGCCATATTCATAGCTCATCATGCTGAAAAAATATTAAAAAAAACTGATTCCGGGCGTATTGTTATTGATGAAATTGCAGGACTTATGGTAGCATTATTTGATTTGCCTTTTAATGCCGTCTATGTGTTGACCGGATTTGTGATATTCAGATTTTTTGATATCCTGAAACCTTTTCCGATACGTTTGATTGAAAGAAAATTATCAGGCGGGACAGCAATTGTTATGGATGATGTGGCGGCAGGTATTTGCAGTAATTTGGTATTAAGAATTATTTTATATTTATCGCAATAGCCCAGCCACAAGGACACGAAGGATGAATAGGATTGATAAATTGAGGAATTGCGAATTGAGGAATTTAGGAATTAAAAGTGACAACATCCTTCAATTCGGAATTCCTAAATCCCTGAATTCCCAAATTATGAATTTTAAGAGAATTGTATTATAATTTTGGTGTGTTAGTACCTTTGTGGCTGAACTAATATAAAAAAAGAAAGGTTATAAATTAAACTTGAAATCAAAAAATTCTTCAGAAATAGAAACCAGCGCAACAAAAAAGAGCGCTCTTCGGGAGAACATCGAAGCAATAATTGTTGCGGTATTAATAGCCTTATTTATACGCACTTTTGTTGTTCAGGCCTTTAAAATTCCATCAGGCTCCATGAAGCAGACCCTCTTGATCGGCGATCATATACTGGTAAATAAGTTTATTTACGGGGTTAAGGTCCCATTTTCAGATATTACGGTTATCCCGATTAAAAATCCAAAGCGCGGGGATATCATAGTTTTTAAATTTCCAGAGGATCCAAAAAAGGATTTTATAAAAAGGGTTGTCGGTGTTTCCGGAGACGTGGTTGAGGTACGTAATAAACAGGTATATATTAATAATATGCTTCTTAATCACGATCATGGTATTCACACAGATCCACACATAATTCCGGGAGTTTTTCAACCAAGGGATAATTTCGGGCCTGTTACTGTGCCTCCTGATTCCCTTTTTGTGATGGGGGACAATAGGGATCACAGCTATGACAGCAGGTTTTGGGGTTTTGTTGATTTAAAGGTTGTAAAAGGAAAAGCATTTATTATCTATTGGTCATGGGATAATGGAAGTTTTGGAGTCAGGTGGAACAGACTCGGACATTTATTGAAATGATTGAGGGATTTAGGAATTGAGGGATTAAGGGATTGAAATCAATAGAATACCTACAATTCCTTAATTCCTTAATTGCTATAATACAGGGGGATTATGCAGTTTGCAAAAAAAGATATTCTGGACATGGAATCGCTTTCTGTTGATGAAATTACCTTGATTCTTGATACTGCCAGACAAATGAAGGAAATTTCAAAAAGGTCTGTCAAAAAGGTTCCGACTTTGCGAGGAAAGACAATAGTGCTTTTTTTCTATGAACCCAGCACCCGCACTCGCACATCTTTTGATATTGCGGCAAAGCGGCTCAGCGCCGACAGTATCTCAATATCCGGAAGCAGCAGCAGTCTAATAAAGGGGGAAACCCTTGTAGATACAGCGCGGAACCTTGAAGCTATGAACCCTGATGTGATCGTTATGCGTCATTTTAGGGCAGGGGCTTCACATATGCTGGCAAAAATTGTCAGGACATCCATCATAAATGCAGGCGACGGCATGCATGCACATCCAACCCAGTCGCTGCTCGATCTTATGACTGTTAAAGAAAATAAGGGAAGGATTTCAGGACTGCGTATTGCGATAATCGGCGATATATCCCACAGCAGGGTAGCGAGATCGAATATAATCGGGTTTACAAAAATGGGCGCCGACGTCGTGCTGGCCGGCCCGCCAACCATGATCCCAAAAGGAATCGAAACCCTTGGAGTTTCCGTTACATATAATGTGAATGATGCTGTTTGTAATGCTGATATCATAATGATGCTCAGGATACAAAAGGAGCGGCAAAAAGGCATGTTGTTTTCTACTGAACGTGAGTATGCAAAGGTGTATGGGTTGACAATGGAAAGGATGAAAGGCGCTAAAAAGGATGTGCTGATCATGCATCCCGGGCCCATTAATCGTGGCGTTGAAATAGCGCCAGAGGTTGCGGACGGACCATACTCGATAATTATTGATCAGGTAACAAACGGTGTTGCCGTTCGTATGGCGCTTTTATATCTGACTGCAGGAGGTGCGCGCAATGTTGATGCTGATTAAGGGCGGAAGAGTAATTGATCCCGGCAATTTAGACGGCATCATGGATATTCTGATTGAAGACGGAAAGATAGTTGAAATAAAGAAACAGAGGTCAGAAGTCAGAAGTCAGAAGTCAGAAGTCAGAATAATTGATGCTTCAGGCAAAATAGTGACGCCCGGGCTGATGGATATGCATGTCCATTTTCGGGAACCGGGGCATGAATACAAAGAAACCATAAAAACAGGTTGCATGGCGGCGGCCTTTGGCGGTTTTACCGCAGTCTGTACAATGCCGAACACAAACCCTGTAAACGACAACAGCCAGGTTACGGAATATATATTAAAAAAAGCCGGCCTTGCGGAGACGGTTCGTGTTTACCCGGTTGCCGCAATAAGCCCTGGGCTTCAGGGCAAAGGCCTTTGCGAATATGGGGATTTAAAGGATGCTGGAGCTATCGCTGTTTCTGATGACGGCAACCCTGTAACGGACAGCCGGCTGATGCGCAGGGCTCTGGAGTATGCAAAAGGATTCGGTCTTCCGGTTATTTCCCACTGTGAGGTTCTTGATCTCGCTGCAAACGGGGTTATGAATGAAGGGGCGCTTGCGACACGGATGGGGCTCAGCGGAATACCAAATGCCGTTGAAAGCATTATGGTCATGCGGGATATAGCGCTTTGTGAATTAACAGAGGCTCCTCTTCATATTGCCCATGTGAGCACAATTGAATCTGTGCGCGCGATAAGGGATGCAAAAAACAGGGGTGTTTGTGTAACCGCTGAAACCGCACCGCACTATTTTACCCTGACAGAGGATGCTGTCGAAGGTTATAACACAAATGCAAAGATGAATCCTCCCCTGCGTTCCGACCGGGACAGGGAAGCGGTGCTTGAAGGGATGTCCGACGGAACCATTGACGTTATTGCCACAGATCATGCGCCCCATTCCTCCATTGAAAAAGGTGTTGAATTCGATATTGCGGCAAACGGCATAATAGGGTTAGAGACATCGGTTTCCCTGGGTTTAAAGCTGGTTGAAAAGGGCGTAATAACAATCATTGATCTTATTGCAAAGATGTCGACAAATCCTGCCCGTATTTTAGGACTTGATCCTGGCATAAAAAAAGGCAAGCCTGCCGATATAACCATTATCGACCCGGATATAACATATAAGGTGGATGCAGGCGGCTTTCAATCTTTGAGTCGCAACACCCCATTTGACGGCTGGAATATGAAGGGAAGGGCGGTTCTTACCATGGTAGGCGGGAAGGTTGTGTTTGCAAGATAATTCTCTAAAGAGAAGACTTCGATGGTTGATATTTTTCAGGGTTGTAATTGCAACCTTCCTGCTTGGCATTGCAACCTTCATACGGATTAAAGCAGCAGAATCATCACTGCAGACAGCGTTTGCGCCAGTATATTTCATTGTAGCATTAACCTATGTTTTTTCTTTTGCCTGCCTTTTCATTCCAAAAATCATCAAAAACATCAGGGTAAACATATACCTGCAAAGCCTTTTAGATCTTTCGCTGATAACAGGACTTGTATATGTAACAGGCGGAATTGAGAGCATCTATTCTGTCTTTTATCCTTTGGTCATCATCTATTCAGCCCTCTTTCTGGCCGGCAGAGGAGGGTTAATCTCAGCCTCAGCCAGCAGCATATTTTACGGGCTGCTGCTTGATCTGGAGTATTACGGTTTTATTCAACCGGCATCCCCATCAGGTTATGATTACGACTTCGATGCGGGTTACGTCTTTTCAAGAATTTTTATCCATATCGTATCTTTCTATATTATTGCATTGCTGACAAGTTTTGCCGCGAGACAGGAAAAGAAAACCAGGGACCTCCTGGCGGAAAAGGAAAGCGCTTTTGATCAGCTTGACCTGCTGCACAGAAGCATAATCGAGTCTGTAGATACAGGTATTTTAACAGTTGATCTCCATGGGGATATAAAATCCTTTAACACAGGGGCTGAAAAAATTACCGGTTTTTTGCGTTCCGAAGTTATAAATAAAAAGATTGATAATATTTTTTCTTCTTTATCAGGGATGATGAATGGAAAAAGCCCATGGAAACAGGAACGCAGATTTGAAATCACGGATTCAGGAAAGATACTGGGTTGTTCTGTTTCTCCCCTTGTTGACCGCAATAGAGAAAAAATAGGCAATATTCTGATCTTTCAGGATTTGACGGTTGTTAAAGAAATGGAACGTGAGATTGAAAAAAATAAAAGACTTGCATTTGTTGGTGGAATGGCCGCAGGTCTTGCCCATGAAATAAGAAACCCTCTTGCATCAATCAGCGGGCCGATTCAGATGTTGAGCAAAAATTTAAGGCTGGACGAAACAGACAGAAGGCTCATGCAGATCATTTTGAGGGGAAAGGATCGGCTTGAAGGCTTTGTTAAAGATTTTCTTCTTCTAGCGCGGCCCAAACAGTCTGAACGAAAAGATATTGACGTTAAAGCCATTATAGATGATGCCCTTAAGTCTCTTCGCTTTAGCACTGAATGGCATGAACATATTGAAGTAAACAAGAATTTATGCAATCAGACCAATATATATGGAAACAAGGCGGAGATAAGGCAGGTAATCTGGAACCTGATTTTAAATGCTGTTCAGGCTATGCCTGAGAAAGGCATACTGAAAATAGAAACCAGGCAGGTTTTTAATAATAAGAAAAAATATCTTGAGATACTGATAAGCGATACCGGCTGTGGAATCGAAGAAAAAAATCAAGACAAAGTGTTTGAACCTTTTTACACAACAAAGGAAAACGGCACAGGCCTTGGAATGGCAATTGTAAACAGGATTGTGGAAAGCCACATGGGTAAAGTCAGAATCAAAAGCAAATTAGGGAAAGGCACGGATTGTATAGTGTTGCTGCCGCAGGAGTAATGAATGGCGAAGATTCTTGTTGTTGATGATGATCCGAGTATGAGAGAATTCCTCGAGATCCTTCTTACAACGGAGGGATATGAGGTTACCTCTGCTTCCGGAGGCAAAGAGGCGCTGGGCCTCTGTAAAAAGCATAAATTTGACCTGGCAATTACTGATCTGAAGATGCCTAAAGTCGATGGAATCGATGTTTTGAAAACCATCAGGGAGATTTCACCTGAAACCATGGTCATATTAATCACAGCTTTTGCTTCCGGAGAGACAGCCATTGCCGCGATGAAAGAGGGGGCATACGACTATCTTGAGAAGAATTTTGATGTTGAGGACCTCAAGGCTGTGATAAAGGATGCGCTCAGCAAGAAGGGCGTTAAAGAGGAAGATGCGGTTTTTATGAAGGATGTTGAGGATGCTCTTTCCTTCGGGGATATGATTGGAAAAAGCAAGGGCATGTTAAAGGTCTATTCGCTTGTTAAAAAAGTGGCGGATACTACCGCCAACGTTCTAATTACCGGTGAGAGCGGCACAGGCAAAGAGCTGGTCGCCAGGGCAATCCATGAAAACAGTCCCAGGAAAGATAAATCATTTGTCGTTATAAATTGCGGCGGAATACCGGAAAACCTCCTTGAAAGTGAACTGTTCGGTTATATGAAGGGGGCATTCAGCGGAGCCCATGCGGATAAACCAGGTCTTTTCGAGGTCGCCCATATGGGAACGATTTTTCTTGACGAAATTGGCGAGTTACCGCCGTTCCTTCAGGTAAAACTCCTTCGGGTTGTTCAGGAAAAAACCTTCAGAAGGATAGGTGGCACAGAGGATGTCAAGGTGGATGTAAGGATCATATCCGCCACAAATCAGGATCTGGCGCAGAAAGTTAAAAATGGCGGTTTTAGAGAGGATCTCTATTACAGGCTTAACGTAATTCCTGTAGAGATTCCGCCTTTAAGAGAAAGAAATGAAGACATTCCCCTACTGACAAACTATTTTATAGAAAAGTATTCGAAAGAATTCGGAAAGGAAATCAAAAAGATATCTCCCTATGCTCTTATGCTTCTTATGAAGTATCGTTTTCCCGGGAATGTAAGGGAGCTGGAAAACATTATTGAAAGAAGTGTGGCCCTCGAGACCACGAATATAATCCTGCCGGAAAACCTTGTTATATCCGGAACCGGCGGATCGGATGAGGATACTGTGTTAAATGCAGTTATTTCTGAAGAAGGTATAAGTTTGAATGAGGAACTGGCCAGAATCGAGGGGCTTTTGATAAAAAAAGCTCTTCAAAAAACAAATGGTTCAAAGACAAAGGCCGCCAGACTTCTGAATATAAGTTTTGATTCACTGCGCTACAGGCTTGAAAAACTGGATATTTAGTAATAGTATAATTGTTTATGGTTTACAGTTATCGGTTTGCGGTTGAAAAAACTGTGAACCGACAACCGTGAACGGTTACTAAATAGTGGCTGAACGAAAACCCCACTTTTTGTCATTTCGACCAAAGGGAGAAATCTTAAATTTCAATATTAATAATATGATAAGATTTCTCGCTCCGCTCGAAATGACAGCTTTGGATAGTTTTCGTTCAGACACTAAATAATCTACTGAAAAGGAATTAAGATGAAGCAATTGACACCGGAAGATAAAAAAAAATTATTATCAAATGCTTTCTGGGATAAAAATGTTGATGAAAACCAATTATATGACTTCATAATTGGTAAGATTGAAACATTGCCATTCTTTGATAAAAAATTAATTTTTTGCAGACTGTTATCTACATACGATTGGTACACATTGATCAAACTTGTTCCAAAGAAATTATTGAGAGAAGCCTTAGCTGATGATGTCCTTGGCAGATTGTATCCAAAGGAATTAAAGGAAAAATATAAGTATGCCAGAGAAATATTATTTAAATAAACTATATCCATTTCAGGATGAAATTTTAAGGGAAATTCAGAGCCTGGATGTTGACTTTTATCTGTCTGGCGGGACTGCGTTAAGCAGGTGTTTCCTTGAACACAGATATTCTGATGATTTGGATTTATTCTTGAATGACCATCCAAATTTTAAACATCAATGTGAGATAGTCGTAGCTCATTTTAAAAAAACATCTTTTCAGTGTACTGTCTCAATAACCAGTGAATCTTTTTTGCGTATTTTTTTAAGCAAGAATCAACTTGTTCTAAAGATTGATTTTATAAATGATGTTCCTTTTCATTTTGGTGATCTGGGGAAATGTGATTTTTTTGGAAATGTCGATAACTGGAGAAATATTCTTTCCAATAAAATTTGCGCTTTAAGTCGGATGGAACCAAAAGACTATGCGGACATACTTTTTATTGCGGAAAAATATCCCTTTAGTTGGGAGGATATTATTGAAGAAGCAAAAAAGAAAGATTTATGGGTCGAACCGATTGAGGTCAGCAGAATAATAAAAGAGTTTCCGGTAGAACTCCTGACCCCGATAAAATGGGTAACTCAACCTGATCTGAAACAAGCACAAGGCTCTTTAGCGTTGATTGCTGAAGATATTCTTAAGGGAGACCAAAACTCCCTTATCCCCGAGGGGAAATAACAAGAAGAGAGGACAGAATATCGGCATGCCGGCTTTTCATGTTTTTTTCACCTCTTCGTGTCCCTGTTTAATTTTTCCTTATAATCCTGATCATCATGCCTGCCTCTGGAGGGTATATCCTGCCCCGTTAAATGCGGAGCTTATATTATTTAACTGGGGTCAAAAAAGGTGAAAACAACATGCCCTGGGTGAAAATCGCCGGTTTTATTGTTAGGATTGGAAGGATATAAGCCAAGCCGATTTAAAAAGCTATTGCGCATAACCCCTTGTAATTAAAAGTCCCGCAGCTATCTATTAAAAAAATAACGCGCGATAAAACAATATGGCATATTAATTGCTTTTTATTGCTATCAGGCAAACCAGATAATCCAAGATCTTTGGAAAATGCCTTCTTCCTGTCATTCCCGCGAAAGAGGGAATCTATAACTAATTGAGAATACTGGATTCCAGTTTGCACAGGAATGACAATTTAGACTATTTCTGGTAAAATTCAAAGATCTCACCTAACACTTAAAACAAAGGAGGTTTTAAAATGTTACAAAAACTAAGAGGCAACAATCAAAAAGGTTTTACACTCATCGAGCTCATGATCGTAATCGCGATTATCGGTATCCTGGCGGCCATCGCCATTCCAAACTTTCTGTCATACCGGACAAAGGGTGCGGATGCTGCTGCCAAGGCAGACGCAAAGAATTATAGTGCTTCGGCTTTGGCTGAGGTCGCGGATACCGGCGCTGCAACCACTTTTGGTTCCAGTAATCTACCCGTAGGTTTTGAGGCCAATAGTGACGTAACAATGGCAGGTACAGACTTAATAATTGGCGCAGCCGGCGCAATAACATCTGGTCAGACATTTGTACATGATAGTGGAGAACACACCTATACGATTAACTCTAATGGCGGTGTTGACGAAACTTAAATAGTTGCCATCCTGAAATGACATCTTTTGCTCAAATACTGCGTTTACCGCAGGTGTAGCATTGCTATGCCTGCGGTAAAAAGTTTTGTGATGCAAAAATTTTAACTATGCGTCAATTTATCGATATTAAGCGTCATCATAAAATTCTCACCATCTATCTTCTTTTAATTTTAATAATCCTCGTTGCTTACTGGCAGGTTAAAAATTTTGATTTTGTTAACTTTGATGATTCAGTATATGTTACTGCAAACCCTAAGGTTCAGTCCGGCTTAACAATTGACGGTATTACCTGGGCTTTCACGACCTTTCGTGCTGGAAACTGGCACCCCCTGACATGGTTGTCCCACATGCTGGATTGCCAGTTTTATGGCTTGAATCCCATGGGGCATCACTGGACCAGCCTGCAGATACATATAGCAAATACCCTCCTACTGTTTTTCATTCTTCAATATATGACCGGAGCGCTCTGGCGAAGCGCTTTTGTGGCCGCGCTTTTTGCCTTGCACCCTCTTCATGTTGAATCTGTGGCATGGGTTTCGGAGCGCAAAGATGTTTTAAGCGCTTTTTTTGGAATGCTGACGATTTTAGCTTATATCAGGTATGTAAAAAAAAGAAATTTTTTCAGATATTTCCTGGTATTTATATTGTTGTCATTGGGGCTTATGGCAAAACCTATGCTGGTTACATTGCCGTTTGTTTTACTTTTGTTAGATTTCTGGCCGCTTGAGCGCTTAAAATATTCCTCCTACCACCAATCATCCGGTTTTCAATCATTAAATTTGCCCCGCCTTATTTGGGAAAAAGCTCCTCTTTTTATTCCTGTAGCAATCTCATCAGTTTTGACCATATTAGCCCAAAAAGAGGTCGGAGCTTTATATACTTTTGAGGCGTTGCCTGTTAAAGTTCGAATCGCCAATGCTTTTGTTTCCTATGCAAACTACATAATCAAAACAATATGGCCTCAAAACCTTGCGGTTTTTTATCCCCATCCACTTGGGATATCGTCTCTATGGTATGTCTTTTTGGCGGCTTTTGCTATCGCAGGAATATCCTTTTTTTCAATACGTTCCTTCAAACAACATCCATACGTGGCAATTGGATGGTTCTGGTATCTTGGAACACTTGTTCCGGTAATAGGCTTGATACAGGTGGGCGCTCAGAGTATGGCGGACCGATATACATATATTCCCTTAACAGGGCTTTTTATCATCATCGCGTGGGGGATTCCAGATATTCTGAAAAAATGGCATTTTAACAAGATTATCATTGCTGTATTTGCCATAATACTAATTTTCGCTTTTTCAACGCGAAGTTATTTTCAGATAAGGCACTGGGAAAACAGCGCTGCTGTTTTTGAAAATGCTATTAAAATAACAAATTACAACTGGCTGGCTTGCAATAATTTGGGATTAGCTCTAATGTGTAATGGTAAGGCAGAAGAGGCTGTTTTTTATTTTAAGAAAGCCTTGCGAATCAGGCCTAATTACCTAAAATTATATGATAATCTTGGAGTAGCCCTGTTTCAGCTTGGAAAGCTTGAAGAGGCTTTATCTTATTATTCAAAGGCGCTTGAAATCGACCCAAAGCATGCTGGAATTCACAAACATACTGCAATGATCTTGGCAACCCAGGGTAAGCTTGAAAAAGCGTTGCAGCATTACACAAAAGCGCTTTTGATAGATCCCGAACTTGCTGACGCACATTATGAGCTTGCAAATGTGCTGGTAAATCAGGAAAAGCTTGAAAAAGCCAAGTTTCAATATAAAGAAGCTATAAAAAAGGATCCCAAACATAGCAATGCTCATTATAATTTAGGTTGTATATTATTAAAACAGAAAGAATATAAAGAGGCTTTAGCTAATTTTGCGCAAGTTATTAAGATTAATCCTGATTATAAACAGGCCTATAATTATATAGGAATTATTTTAGTGCAAAAGGGAAAATTTAAAAAAGCCAAGAAATTTTTTTCAAAAGCTCTTCAAATCGACCCTGATTATTCTGAGGCTCTAAAAAATCTTAAAATATTAAATCAAATGAAAGAATAAACCCATCCTAATTTAAATTATGAATCATTCCAATGCTAACCGCTTCCAAGATTTCTTTGAAGAAAGCAAATATACTCTTCTGAACCGCAATAGCGAGCGCATTCCCCGTAGCTTGTCGGAGCAAAGCGGAGATCCCGTTCCAGCGGGGCTGCGGGGAATGCGAGCGAATCTAAAAATGGCTAACTTCCTTACGGTCGAAGATTCCCTGTAGCTTGCTACAGGGTTCTTCAATAACTACCTATATAATTGTCGCCTCCGGAAAATGGCTGTGGAAAAAAGCCTGCAGCACGAAAACATAAAATTGATATTAGAGGTGGGCCAATCGATTTTATATGTTGCCTGTATGGCTGGACGCAAAGATTATACCCCGCTCTTTGTCGGCGGTCTTATTGATTAAGGCGGAAAAGAAGTAGAATTTCAGTAATGGTTCTGCCATTTTTGTTGCCGAGATTTTTTATGTGTGGTATTTAAACAAAAAATCATACAATCACTTGTTCGGCAGGAGAGAAAATGACAAGAATAGAGGAAAATTATCAGCGTATCACAGATGACAGACGTTCATTCGATATCCGCTTCTGGCAATCTCAAGGCGATCGTGCCATCTTTGAGGCAGTATCTGATATGCTACATGACTATTTCTTAATGCGAGGTAAAGATGCTAACGAGTTCCGACTTCAGAGAACTGCTGAATCTTTTCGAAAAGCATGATATTCGTTATCTTGTTGTGGGTGGCTATGCGGTAATGAAGTACAGCGAGCCACGGTTTACGAAAGATTTGGACGTGTGGATAGCAACCGATCCTGAGAATGCAAATTCGGTGTATGTCGCATTAAAGGAATTTGGTGCACCACTGGCAAACCTTACCGCAAATGACTTTACTCAGAAGGATTACTTCTATCAGATGGGAAGGCCACCCTTGCGGGTTGATATTATGATGTCTATCCCAGGAGTCAAATTTGAAGTGGCATGGAAGAATCGAAAGATGGTCGAACTGGATGGCCTTAAGATACCGTTCATTTCGAGACCTGACCTGATTCTGGCAAAAAAAGCGAGCGGAAGGCCGCAAGACAAAATCGATATTGAGAAGCTCATAGAAGCCGAACAATTGGATTCACTTGACGAAGAATAGCATGCCGCTTCGCTCTGCGCCATTCTTCGCGAGTGATCCAGGGTGGAAGTACGGGACATTCAATTTATAAGTTTATATCAGGAACTGACTTAAAGTCCATCAGTAAATAAACACCCCTTCAATCACGTTTTCATTCTTGAGAAAGTGGCATTGAGTTGTGCGGGTAAAAGTCCGCTTTGTTGTATATATTCTTTACGTTTCTTCTGATTTCTGCCATAATTTTTCAGTCTCATGAGCATACTTCCTTTATTTTTTCCGAGCCCTTACCGAGGTATTAACTGGCCTTAGACCATTTCAGGGGTGCGAAACTTAAGATATGTCCCTTGGTTATGAGTTTTTCCATTTACTCTATTACGCGATAAATCAATTTATGCCTTGACTATAATACAAATATTGCATATAAATACCTTGACTTTGTTGCAAATTCTGTTTCATTTTCAGGGGGTGAAATTTGTTTTACAGGAAGATAATTGACGAACTTAAACAATGGGCAGAAAAAAAAGATAGAAAACCGTTGATCCTCAGGGGTGCGAGACAGGTTGGGAAGACGACTGCCATAGATATTTTTTCAAAGGAATTTGACCGGTATATATACCTTAACCTGGAAAAAAAGGAAGATGCGGAAATATTTAATAACGACCTTCCCCTAAAAGACCTCATTCAGGCTATTTACCTGTCAAAAAATATTTCTCCTTCAGAAGGCAAGACATTACTGTTTATTGACGAGATACAGAACTCACCTCAAGCAGTGAAAATGATGCGATATTTTTATGAATCTGCCGGAGACATCCATGTTGCGGCAGCGGGGTCATTACTCGAAATAGTAATCGGCAGGGAGCAGATCAGCTTCCCTGTTGGGCGCGTTCAATATATGTTCATGTATCCTTTGACATTTGAAGAATTCCTTGCCGCAATCAAAGCCGAACAGGCGCTGAGCCTTTACAACACAGTTCCATGCCCGGAATTTGCCTTTACTCAAATCCTGCGTCATTTTCATAGATACTGTCTTATTGGAGGAATGCCCGAAATTATTAAAAATTACACGGAGGAAGAAAATATATCTTCCTTAACCCCCATCTATCAGGGACTTTTGACTTCCTATCTGGATGATGTAAGCAAGTACGCCCGAAATGCGACAATGAACCAGGTAATAAGGCATGCGATTGAGACAGCGCCGTTTGAAGCTGGAAAGAGGATAAAATTCCAGGGCTTTGGCAGATCAAATTACAGATCGCGGGAAATGGGAGAGGCGCTAAGAACTCTTGAACGCGCAATGCTTATTTATCTTCTCTATCCGTCGACTTCTACGGATCCTCCAATAGTTCCCGATCTGAGAAAATCACCGAGGCTTCAGTTTCTTGACACCGGATTAATCAACTATTTCGTCGATCTCCAAAGCTATTTTTATAAAACCGGTGATCTCCATTCATTTTATCATGGTTTCCTTGCGGAGCATATCGTAGGGCAGGAATTGCTGGCAATAGACATTAAAAAGCCGGGAAAGACGTCATTCTGGATCAGAGAAAAAAAACAGTCGAATGCGGAAGTAGATTTTATAATTCCATATAAAGAATATATCATTCCCGTAGAAGTAAAATCCGGGAAGACAGGGGCACTGCGTTCATTACACCAGTTCATAGACAGATCAAACCATCCATATGCAATAAGGCTTTATGCCGGGCCGCTGGAAAAAACCCGGGCACAAACACTCGAGGGAAAACCATATACCCTCCTTAGTCTCCCATACTTTCTTGCCGGAAAGATATATGATTACATCGAGTGGTTAATAGAACAAAGCTGACCAGATCCTTGTACGAATGAAACGGAATCCGAAAGGTGTAAAATTCACTTCATTACTTCTTTTATAATAATTCATCGTTTAAGGTAGGAGTCTAATTATGAGTAGAATGAAATCGTTAATTAAAACCTCATTCCTTGGCGGCTTGACTGTAATACTGCCGGTTGCTATTCTGATTTTCGTTTTTAAGTGGATCTTTGGTGTAGTTGCACGTGTAATTCAACCGTTGACTGATCTTATACTGATAAAATCAAACCTTCGTGAGATAATGGCGGATTTGCTGGCAGTGGCTATTATCATAACAGTCTGTTTTATTGTCGGTGTTATTGTAAAGACGCAAATCGGTAGATTCATTCACACCAGTCTGGAAAATTCAATTCTTAAGTTTGCTCCGGGTTATTCTCTGATCAAAGAGACAGTAATGCAATTTCTTGGGCGCAAAAAACCCCCTTTTTCTTCTGTGGCCCTGGTTCAGGTCTTTGGAAACGAGACTATGTTGACAGCATTTGTAACTGATGAGCATTCAGACGGTAGCTATACTGTATTTGTTCCCACAGGACCTAATCCAACCTCAGGCAACATCTATCATCTTGAAAGTAGATTTGTTCATCAGGTGGATGTGCCGGTGGAAGATGCGATGAGATCGATCATTAGCTGCGGTGCAGGTTCTGCAATGCTTATCGATGCTTACAGGAAATAGGTTTTTTTATGTTAAAAAATAAAAAAATTATTGTTGTTATGCCGGCCTATAACGCGGCAAAAACCCTGCGTAAAACTTATGACGAGGTCATGAGCCAGGGTATTGTTGATCTGGTGATCCTGGTTGATGATGCAAGCGACGATGAAACTGCTGCTATTGCAAGGAGCCTGCCGAATACCAGGGTTTTTGTTCACAAAAAAAATCGTGGTTATGGCGCAAACCAGAAGACCTGCTATCAAATGGCCCTGGAAGAGGGCGGTGAAATTATTATCATGATTCATCCGGATTATCAGTATACTCCGAAGCTGATTCCGTCCATGGCTTCCATGATAGGTAATGGTCTGTATCACTGCGTGTTGGGCTCCAGGATCCTTGGTGGGTATGCTCTGAAAGGGGGGATGCCTGTCTGGAAATATATTGCGAACCGCTTTCTTACGCTTACAGGAAACATCATGCTTGGCGCCAAGCTTTCCGAATATCACACGGGGTACAGGGCTTTTTCGCGGGAACTGCTTAAGCGGTTGCCACTTGATGCTAATTCGGATGATTTTGTCTTTGATAACCAGATGCTGGCTCAGATCGTCTGGCTTGATTATACAATTGCAGAGGTCAGTTGTCCGACAAGCTATTTTGCCGAGGCTTCATCAATAAATCTGCGAAGAAGTATAAAATATGGTTTTGGATGCCTGAATACCGCCATGAAATTTCGGCTTGCAAAAATGAAGATCATCACCTCGAAACTATTTCCTGATACCGCTTAATCCTACAACGACACTTGTCATTTCGACCGAAGGGAGAAATCCTTAACTATATGTTTTTGTAGTAAGATTTCTCGTCGCTTCGCTTCTCGAAATGACATCTAAATGGTAAATGACGTTGTAGAGTTAACCACCTTATTGATTAAAAAAGAAATCTTCTTCCCCAAAGGCAGGTTCCAAGTCATCGAGCCAGCTGGCTTCTTTATCAAAACGGGCAAAGAATATTTGGTTTGTCCAATTCGGGTTGCGTCCCTGAATGAATTTCAAAGCAAATAGCTTTTCTCCGCCTATTTCCGTTATGCCATCGATCATTATCTTCCCCGGGGTTGCGGACATAGACGGGCCTCTAACAGTACGACACAGGCCGGATACCTTTTTATAAGCTTTGGTAAAAATCCTGTAGGTTCGCTCAAGAGGTATTTCAAAGTAATTTTTAGGTCCTGTATCTCGTTCCACAAACATATAATACGGTATTGCTCCAATTTTTACCTGAGTCTGCCACATTTTAGCCCAGATTGCATGATCATCATTTACATGACGGACAAGCGGCGCCTGGCAGCGGACAACGGCGCCTGTGCTTAGAATGCGCTTTATAGCGGCCTGCGCTACAGTGGTTTCAATTTCACGGTAATGACTGAAATGCGACATAATCGACAGGTGGAGTCCGCTGGCGACAACCTGTTCAAACAAACGCATAAGATCATCGGCATCATTATCCGTCAAAAAGCGATAAGGCCAGTAAGCAGGAACCTTTGTGCCGATTCTAATTGACCTAAGATTGCCGGGCCTTTCTTTAATTAACGGCTCGATATAACGACGAAGTATTTTTGTCCGCATAAACAGAGGGTCTCCTCCGGTAAAGAGCACATCCGTTACTTCGGGGTGTTTTTGCAGGTAATTCACCAGGGCATATATATCACTGCTGGCGAATTTAATACTCTCAAGCCCGATAAACTGAGCCCAGCGAAAACAGTAAGTGCAGTAGGCATGACAGGTTTGTCCCTGGGTTGGGAAAAACAGTACGGTTTCATGATATTTGTGCTGCATACCATTTATATTTTTCCCGTTTTCTTCAGGAACATTCATATCCATCTGCCCTGCGGGGTGAGGATTCATGCTCATCTGGATTTTCCGCGCGGCCGTAAGAATATCCTTTTCAGAAGTTTTTTTCATTAAAAGCTCATTCATTTGCTTGAAATCCTGTTTGTCAAGCATTTCAGGCTGCGGAAACGTAAGCTGATATAGCGGATCCTGAGGAATATTATTCCAGTCAATCAGTTCATCAATAATGTAGTTGTTAACCCTGAAAGGCAATACAGCGGAAACGGTCTTAATAGCAACAAGCAGCTCTCTTGGCAGATTCTTTAAGCGCAGGATTTGATCAATATTTTTTCGTGAATACAGTTTATACTTTTCAGGAAAAATTTTGTCGGCTTTGTTTAACATGAAATATCCAGTTCATTATTTAGCAAAATAAAAAAATAATTAAGATATAAAATAATACTTGACTTATTGTCCCCAACCCGTTAAAGAGGCTGAAATTAAGCCCGGTGCGTATTGTGCTGTTGTGTGAGTAAATGTAGCCTCCCACTGCCACGGACCGGGCTTCTTTTTTTGAGAGTGTTACATTATATTAAATTTTTTTCGGTATTCATTGATTTCAATAATCGGTGGTCTCTCAACCCCTTTAATTTTAAAAATAGTCGGCTTATATTCATTTCGGATAAGATTATATTGAATCATTTCATCGAAAATCTCTTTATTTAAATTTACTATTCCAAGCTTTTCAATGCGGTTGCAAAAGGTTTTAAGGATAACGAATGCCATTCTTCCCAAAGCTTTTGTATCCTGATTTCTATGAACACGTTTGTCAAGATCGACCTGAGCGATTACATCCAGCCCCCATTTTTCATAAATATCGAGAAGCATGCTCGTCTCAACGCCGTATCCGATCGGGAAAGGTATTTTTTCAAAAAGTTCCCGATAGCCTGCATATTCTCCGGAAAGCGGCTGCATAATCTGTGTGAGCTCCGGGAAAAACAGTGACAGCAATGGCCTTATAACAAGCTCTGTAACTCTGCCGCCGCCGGTGGGCCTGATTTTGCTTTTACCTGTAGCGATCGGCCTGTCGTAAAAGGCCTTGGAAAATTTAATATTATCGAAAAGAATCAGAGGGCCGACAAGGGCGTAAACAAATCTGTGGTGAATATTTTTTATGTCAGCATCAAGATATACAATTATATCGCTGTTTGTAATATAAAGAGCTTTCCACAGATTTTCACCTTTCCCTTTAAACGCTTCAATGTCCGGCAGAATATCGGTTGCCTTATAAACCTCAGCGCCGTATTCTCTTGCAATTTTTCTTGTATTGTCTGTCGAGCCTGAGTCGATAACAACTATTTCGTCAATAAGCGGATAGTGTGTCATTAGTTCGGATTTAATAATAATAATCTCTTTTGCAATTGTCTTTTCTTCATTCAGAGTAGGCAGGCACAAAGCTATGGTAAGATTTTTTCTTGTTTTTTCTTCAACGAGATGATTGATGTCTTTAAACTCAGAATGGTGAAATGTATTCTTTTTAAGCCAGTTGTTATTCATCGCAAACCCCGCTGTCTATTGCCATAATAACTCCTATAAGCTGAGCAATCCCTTTAAACATCGCTTCAATTTCCATGCTGGCATTTTCCAGGTGATAATTTTCTCCATTTGTTATGCCGAGTGTTAGCGCAGGTATGTTGTTGGAAAGAAAAATGGAAAGTTCCGATTCGCTTGGGTCGTTTACCGGTTGTATATCCAGCTTTTCCATTATTGCCATAGCGCTTTTTACCAAAGGATGATTATATTTTAATTTAGATGTCCTGAGATTGCTTATGGTCTTGATGTTTAAAGCAACTCCGCTTTCGTGGCCTATGCCGTAAACAATGTCTTTAATATCATTATGAATTGCTCTTACCATTTTGTCGGAGTCGCTTTGTATCTCAAAACCGAGTTTTGCATCATAGGCGATTATTCCATGCTTAAAACCGCCTGAAATTTTTCCAATAACAACTCTGGATCTTGGTCTTTGGGGCAGACGAAGTTTCAGGATCTGGTTGATTACTTCATTTAATATCAGGATGGCATTTGGCTTAAATTGATGTTCCCATTCCGTTGCGGCGGGTATATTGCAATCAATTTCGCCTCTGATCATTCCATAAGAATAATAGTTTATCCTGCCGAGGTCGACCCCTTCCACGCAAACAGCCCCTCTTATTGGAGTGTCCCATGTCCTTAACAGATGCCTGATGCCTCGAAGGTTGCCATTTCCCATTGATTGTATGACGCCTGCGAGAACAATATCGGATTTAAAACGAAGATTTAACTTACGGAAAATTTCAGGTAATGATACCAGCACTGCAACACCAACTGAATTATCTAAAATACCCGCGCCTTTAATTGAATTTTCTTTGATGGTGAAATTATGATCGATATCTGCATCAAAAGGTGTGTCAAGGTGAGCAACTACAAAAATAGGCGGTTTTGTTTCGGAGGTTCCCCTGATGATTCCTATGGGATTCCGATAACCATCGGTAGAGCATTCATCGACCCCGGATTCCGCCAGTCTATCCATAAAAACACTGGTGCGTCTTTTTTCCTTGAAAGTAGGAGATGGCACCTGGCCGATAAACACAATATTGGCAATAATTGTTTCCTTAATCGATTCTATTGCATCGACAAAGGAAGGTAGTTTGTCGAGATATGTTTGCATATTTTTACCATTTCAAAGGTCTCAATTTATGTGTCGGTGTTTTGATCGGTCAGCACGGGAATCTTAAAGAAGTTTATACCTTCATCCTTTAAGATTTTTTCCTCTTTTTCGGTGCTGGTTCCCCTAATATTTTTTGGCTCGGAAACGCCATAATGCATTTTCAAGGCTTCTGTTGTAAATTTACAACCCACATCTTCAAAGTTATTTTTCACAAAATCCGCTATTTTTTTTCCTATATTTTCCAGATCTTCATGTTTGCAAGAAGAATCTGCTGTTAGCTGAGAGGCTTTTATCGCAAAGGTGGAAGGAACCTTTGAAACAGCAGTATCTTCGCATACAGGGCATGCAATCATGCTTTTTGCTTTCTGCTTATCAAAGGCCCGGCTATCATCAAACCAGCCTTCAAAGGTGTGGCCGTTGGAACATTTCAAATCAAATAGTATCATTTTTTACGAAACGTGTTAGGTGTTAAGTGGTAAGTGCCACAACATCGTGGACTGCGAGATGTGCCACGACATCGTGGACTTT
>JACNLL010000041.1 GCA_014381545.1 Candidatus Desulfaltia bathyphila | reverse complement strand
CTCTAACAGATGTCCGCTCGAAAAGCGAACTCTGATCCGCAGGTTCGCACGATTGGCTGTTAGAATCTCCTCTTCATAGTGCTCCACATAAGCGTCTTCCAACTTCCTAACTGCGGTCTCGACATTGCCAAGATATTGAGATAACAAATCAGGCGACATTTCGCAGGTGTCTTTCTACGTCATTCCTAATTACTATGTAGTGTCGATAGTCATTTGCCCATTCGACGAAATCGGTAGAGTCTTCCATTTTCCCTTTGGAAAATTTATCGAAAAAATCCTCGGACGTAATCCGATACCGATCTTCATAACCACTGAGACGCTTAGCCATAGTCACGAGGGCATCCACCGGCGAATCATACTCAATTCTTTGTTTTCGCATCTTACCTCCTTATTTAATCACTCGGGAGATCTAAGGAGCGGAATGGGGAGACATTGGCACTTTGTCACTTAATGCCCAACAAATCCCACAGCCTCTTATCTTTGTCAAGTATATTTCTCCCTCGCTCTGCACATCGCAAAAGTGATTGGGGCCACGTCCCAGATAAATAAAAGCAATAGCAATTTAACCCCAGTACGATTTTCCGGACCTACCCCAGTATCATCTGCCGGAGCTACCCTGGTTAAATTTGCTTCGCTTGTTCCTATCGGAAATTTAACTGGGCACAGCGGGGCAGGCGGGGATGAAGCTGACAGAAAGCAATCAGCCTTTGGCTGAGAAAGGTCTCAAAGCTTGAATTGATATGTAATCCGTTTGGAAGGCACAAATTCGATCAGTTCCATATTGTCAGACAAAAAATCAATGTACTCGTCTAAGCTTCCTTCCTGACTTTTTGTTCGTGCGGCCATGAAAACCTTCCCCCGCTGAACATTCTTTGCATCCTGAAGCATTTCCAGTTTTTCATCTTTACTTAGTAACGTTGTTACCTTCTGACTTTATTACAAACGATCTAAGAGTAACACTTTTTTCCTCTTTCAATTCTTTATTAGCCGCAGACACACGCAGAATAACATAACTTCATGTTTGTTCGGAAGTTTAATTTGTGATGATAATTTAGTTGCGGATTTCAGCTTTTAGAGTTTCGTTAGGGGATTATGCTTTGTTCCATTCAGCTCTACTAAGTCCAGCTTGTCGGAGAATCTCATGCAACAACGAATCTGTGATATCTCCAACCTTGTGAGGATTTGGAACCCTTATTTTCAGCTCCCCCTTCATCATAAATTGATGTCTCCCTCCTGAATAGGGTCCGCTAAATCCCAGGCTCCTAAATTTTTTTATGAAATCTTTCCTTGAAATCGGCATCTGAATCTATGCAACTGCAAGTTCTTTAATTTCTATCCCTAAACCATCAACCTCCGGAATGTGATCTTTATCCCTGAGTTTAAAAACAATCCATTCCTCCAAGACTGTGATAAGCTCCTTTCTACATTCCTCAACGCTCTGGCTATTTGCCCAAACCCCTTTAAAACCCGCAATTTCTGCAAACCATGTGCCGTCTTCCAACTTTTTGTATTCAGCTTTCTCAATAACTTTTTGACAGTATTCGAATATCATTTTAAACGTCCTTTCTCTGAAAACTTGTTAACTTATTCCAATCAAATCCCATAAACTTTGATTTTTGTCAATCAGATATGAATCCAGGTAATAGCAGTGAATCCAGGGGGGGACGTTGTTACCTTCTGACCTTATTGCAGATACTCTAACAGTTCTTTATCATTGTCATACCAGTTAAATAAATGCAAAACCGGATTTAACGGCACAAGAGCAATTTTTTTCCCTCTCTCTATGCACCTGCTAACACTTTTCTCACTCAGCCTTAGCTCTGAAGCTATTTTTGCTCCGCTATGCCTTAACTCTATCGCCGCCAAATAGCTGATGATTGCCCTGGTATTGCTGATATCCTTTTTGCGCTTAAATGATATCAAATCTTTGATGTCTATGTTTCTGTCTTTACTTACCCTTTTTATCAATTCATTTTCTAATTTTGGAATAAGGGGGTTTTTGCGACGGCCGAGGATGGCGCTGTGGCCTGTCCATGGATATTTATCAAGGGATTTTAGATCTTCGACCAGTTTTGCTCGGAGCGGGTTTAGATGAATATAACGAATAAGTTCCAATAAGTAAGGGTCTTCTTCACAGACGACCGATTTATAACGATTTTGAAAAAGATGCCCTGCCCTTCTATGCCGGTGGTTAAATGTCACAGCGTAGCCAGTCATTAATCGACGCATTACCTTGCTTAGCGGTGTAGGACCAATACGTAAAAGCAGATGAAAGTGATTTGGGATCAGCGCCCATGCATAACACTGGGTCTGGGTCTCCTCAAGAATAATGGCCAAGCGTTCCAGAAAGGAAGAGCGATCTTTGTCGTCCCAAAAGATTTTTCGGCGTTCGATCCCCCGTGCCATTACATGTTGCAGGACACCGGGAGCATCAAGTCTGGGTTGGCGTGGCATAGGTTTTGTTTATTGGACAGGATTTACAGGATTTTTTGGATTTTTTATTGCTTTCTCAGTTTCCAGATGA
>JACNLL010000085.1 GCA_014381545.1 Candidatus Desulfaltia bathyphila | reverse complement strand
ACGAAATAGCATAACCGGTTAAAAGTCGGCGCATATACCGGGGAAGACCGGAAGGGCCGCTACGCAAAAGAATATGCGCGTGATTGGTCATCAACGCCCAGGCATAGACTGAAGTCGCTGTTTCCAGGGCAATTGTACCCATACGCGCAACAAAATCCTGCCTGTCTTGATCACAGCCTACTATCTTTTTTCGCTCAATGCCCCGGATAATGACATGATGCAGGGTCCCAGGCGCATCCAATCTGGCTTGTCTCGGCATGATTTACCTCATCGCAAAATGACGGCTGTACCCATACCATAGTTTGTCTAATTAGTCAAGGACGTCCCCAAAGTTTCTCAATGTCAATAGCATTTCAAGATGTCCGGTTTTCATAGCAAATGAATTGTCCGGTTTGTGATTGCTTAATGGAAGTCCAAGCTATTTTGCCAGGCCCTTCCTTGTCCTGTCCATATAGTGGAGATACCTCGCGAGAGGATTGAAGGACTGAGTTCTTATTTAGACCTATCAGCTTACCTTCAGCGTTGTAGCTGCCAAGTACCCGTTTTTTCCATATAATAGAATAAGTACCGTCTAAGTGCTCATAGATATCAACCTTGCACCTGGCAAAGGAAATACGATAAGGAGATTGCTCTATCTGGAGCACCAGTCCATTTACTCTTACTGTATTATCAGCATATACAGAGCGATCCTTATGAATAATAGAAAAAATAAGATCCAAATCCGCATCTCCAAAACCGACAAAAGCACTACCGCTTTCGGCAGCTTCTACCAAAAAACGTCTGTTCATATCCGGCAGAAAAACTTCATTAATATATCGATTCGCATCTTTTATATTATATATGCCTTCCTTTCGAAGTTCAGCAACCAATCGACCCTGCCATGTACCATTCCACCTCTCACCTCGGCCTCTCGCCTGCGGAGAGTAACCAGGAATCATCTCAACCCCCAATTCATCCATAGCCCTGCCAAACTGTGTCAGATTCTTTTTATCGACCTTTCCTCCGGCTTTTTCAGTATACCAATACACACTGTCTCTATCTGTATAAAGCTGTGCTGGGATTCCATATTTTTCAACAACTTCTTTCATTATCAACATGCAGTTCCTGGTCGTTTCAGCCTCCACTAACTGCCCGGCAAGGTTCTTCCCCGTAGCATCATCTATTACCAATAACAGTACTTGCCGCTGTCTCGGACATAGGGACAACCACTTGTGATCACTACCGTCTAAATGAAGCATCTGGCCAAACAGAGGCCTGCGCTCACGCCTTTTGCGATGGCCCCCACGGCCTTTCCCTCGCTTTACGTATCCAGCTCTTTGTAATAGGTCCTTTACCCATGTGTAACTGTGAACAACGGTGTGCTTTTCTTCCAGATTCTCGTGAAAGTGCTTAACATTAAAATCAAAATATTCTTCGCGGTATAACGTTAAAACCTGCTCTACGATAGCGTAAGGAATTCTGCGACGCGACGGCCTGCACGTCCTCAGGTCCAGCAATCCATCAATACCATATTCTTGATATGACCTGAGTTTTCTTCTTATAGTCCTTGCAGATACCCCCAAAATATCTGCTGCTTGAATCCATTTGATCTCACCCGCTATCGCCTTTAATATTATTTCTTGTACTTTCATTGCCCACCTCCAGGCAGATACTGGATAACTCTTTTCTTCCATAGCACTTACCTCCGTAAGTACTATTACCCATAATCTGCAAAAGCGGACAAATCATTTGCTATGAATTGCGGTCATATCATTTGTTATCAACAACTTATTCGTAAAATTGATAACAACCGGGTGGTGACTATTGGCTAACTATTTCAAAGAGGCCATCTCTAGTTAACAATTTCTTTATTTTCATTTCATCGATAACAATTGTTGACAAATCTTAACGAAATCATGTATTAATTGATTATATCGTATTTTTGAAGGTTTCTTATCATATGTAAGAGATATTTCCCTTCTATAAATATTCCTCAATTTCTTGTCATTGATTGTTGTAAAGTTTCTTCCCAGTCCAACTTCCTCTATTTTACTTTAAATAAGGGGATGGATGCTATTAATTTGAAGGAGATATATAATGAGGCAAAAATTTATAATCAAAAATAACAACCCTAAAAGCGAACTTAATATAAAAGAATATGCCAATTTAGATCGCGAACATAAAAACAACTTGTTAAAATCAAACCAGGAATCCTTTTCTCTGCTTTGTGAAGAAACATATGATAAAGAGCTAATACTGTCTGCAATAGGAAAGGGGAAGAAAAACCTTGTCTCGGCTATAAGGACCCATAATATGTATCCAATCATTATGTATGCCGAAAAAATAGCAGACTCAGTTATAGAGTTATATAATACGGAAAATAATCTATCTGTTGAACTATTATTTGACGACAAAGAATTTCTTGATAGTGTAAAATCTACCAAAATTACATAATAACGTCAAAATCATTTCCCTTTTAAACTATGATACCAATCCCAATATGAATCAATTATAAGCAACTTTATTTCTCTTTCGGGACGCCCTTCAGACTTCTGGTGTCACGTCTTGACG
>JACNLL010000093.1 GCA_014381545.1 Candidatus Desulfaltia bathyphila | reverse complement strand
CGCAAGCAATTTTGTCAAATTGTAAAAGAAGTACGAAGTTCAAAGGAGTATCTGGTAGTCGGTATAGACGTTGCTAAAGACAAGCACCATGCTTTCATGGGCACAGCAACCGGTAAATCTTTGTTCAGAAAACTGATCTTTGAAAACAACATAGAGGGTTTTTCACGGTTACTGAGAACAGCCGATGAGATCAAGTCTCAAAACGGCCTTTCCAAAATCGTCTATGGATTGGAGCCGACCGGCAATTACCACAAGCCATTGGCCAGGCACTTAATTCGATGTGACTGTAATGTTGTTCTGGTTACCGGCCAGGCGGTCAAAAACAACCGGAATCTTCTGGATGGGCGCTGGAACAAAAATGATACAAAAGATGCCGCCAATATCGCAGATCTGGTTTCCAGAGGAAGATGCCTTTACTATGATTGTCCGTCACCTGGCATCATTGAGATTCGATCTTTACTTTCATTAAGAAGGCGGTTGAAAAGAGAAGAGCACAGTCTTCGGATGCGAATCAGAAATAATCTTCTGGCCCAGTACTTTCCCGAGTTAGACAGGTTTTATAATGCTTGTGAGAGTGAAACCCTTTCGATCGTACGGTATTTTCTATATCCTGATACAATCTCAGCAATGGAATTTGGGGAGTTTTTTCACCTGGTGACAAGAACTCGTCGGGGTATAGCCCAGACGCTCAGGCTGCGTAAGATACATGGTTTGGCAACAGAATCTGTGGGCTGTCCTTTGGGACCCGCAGGCGAATATGAATCAGACCTTCTTGTCGAAAAGCTTAACCAGGTACGCGAACAGATTAAAAAAACTGCTGATTTAATTAAAGACTTTTGTCTTGAATTCTCTGAATATAGCTATCTGCTAACCATACCTGGCTTTGGTCCTTACATATCGGCCAGGGTGTTGGCGTCCATTGGAGATCCTTTTCGATTTGAAAACCGAAAACAGCTTATCAAAATGTCCGGATATGATTTATGTGCAAACCGGAGCGGTAAAACAAGCGACAAAGCAATCCCGGTCATATCCAAAAAAGGCAACAGTGAGCTTCGCTATGCCTTGTATCAGGCAGCTATGGTAGCATCTGCAAGAGTCAATCTGTTCAGAACTTACTTTACCAAGCTTCTTCGCGGAAGAGAACGTGAGCGCGGGATTAAAACAAAAATGTGTGTTAAACTGGCAGCGAAAATGCTGGTGATCGCCTGGACTTTGATGAAGAAAAGAGAACCGTTTGATCCTGCATATTTGAACATAGAATAAGAAGTTTTACTATTTTGGCGAGAGAGCCCGTGCATGGACGTTGGGGCATACGACCTCTGGAGGGACAATCCTGGGCCTCTCACTGAACTTAAAAACTCTGAATAAGGGATGATGGGCAGCCCTAAACAAATGGGCATACCGGATAAACGTAACGATCAGAGGTAGAGTTCGTACTTGTGGGAAATTCGCCGAAAATTTTTTTTAATAAACCATAAGGAGAAGTGCGTCCGGAAATTAGCTGATTTTCTATCTTATTGAATTAATTAGTTTATTGAAAAATTGCACTTTATGCTTGACAGAAGGAATATAGGATGTCCCTAATACTACAAATTAGACATCAATTGCAATGCCCCGTATTAAATAACAACCTTGACAATAACAGGGGACTTGCGGTAAATTTGATAATAATGTGAATATGAAACAATGACCCCCCATTAGAGAATTTAAGGAGGTTGAAATGGAAACCCATGTATTCCAAACTAAAATACGAAAAAGAGGATATTTGGAATTAAAAAATTTGCCTTTCAAGGAAGGTACAGCAATTGAGATATCAATATCAAAGAAGGAAAGAAAAAAGAATTTACAGAACTTGATTAACAATGATCATGTGTGGACTGATGATGATATTATAGCTATTGAGCGTGGAAGGACAATAATTAATCAATGGAAGATATCCTGATAGATACAGACGTTGTAATTGAATACTTGCGAAGTAAAGAGAAATCCTCGACAGAGTTGATAAAGCTGCTACAGAAACATGACGTTCTTCTTTCTTCGATTTCTGAGTTCGAACTTTACCTTGGTGCCAAAACAGAGCGGCATCAGACTGATCTGGAAATGGTCTTCAATGAAGTGGAAGTCATACCTTTCGATTTCGGATGTGGCAGAATAGCTGCTAAAATCTGGAAGGGGCAAGAGTTGACTCATCAACACCTTGAGATAAAGGATGTTTTCATTGCAAGTATTGCAATTTACAATGAAGTATGGCTACGAACATTCAATGAAAAGCATTTCAAGGGGATAGAGGAGTTAAAGATGTGGCAATGGCAGTGAATAAGGTCACAAAGCACCTACGTCCCCAGTTAGATTAACTAAAGATGAAAATAACGTAAATATGAAACAACGTCCCTCATTCTCAAAGAGTTGGAAATAAGCTGAATAGTAAACCACGTCCCCCATTACATAGAGGATATTTAGTTATTTAAGAGCGTCCCGCTTCACTATTGGTGATATATGAAACGTGAGGTTGAATATCTATAGGGCTTCCCAAAAATCAATTTTGGGTGCCCAACGTTCTTTGA
>JACNLL010000037.1 GCA_014381545.1 Candidatus Desulfaltia bathyphila | reverse complement strand
TTATTAAAGCCTTTAAACGGTAAGGGCCAAAATAAATTTTTAAAGCGAAATATTATACCTTAAGCTTCGACAACGGCACCAATAACAAACATTAAGACAATGCTTGAAACCACGTATGAGTTCAGTAAGTTATATATCCTTTGTGCCTGTCCTTGGCACAAGTCGTGGAGTGCTGGTTAAAAAAGACAAATAAATCATTTCGCTTGAAAAATTGAATTTGGCTCCTTTACCGCATTGGCCTTGATAGAAATTAAGGGTGCGAAACTTGAGTTTATTATATGTGCGAGAGCATTTCTTGATTGAATCAAAATGACATGCTATATGTTAAAATGTCAAATAATAATGACGGTTTTGTAAAAAGTTCAACTAATGAAAAAAAATGTAAAAACAGTCTTTTGTTGCCAGTCATGCGGATATCAGGCCCCTAAATGGCTTGGAAGATGCCCTGACTGCGGACAGTGGCAAACCTTTGTTGAAGAGGCTCAGGCCATAGGGCTCGCCCGTGGAACAGAGGCAGGTATATCATATCCCAGGACAGAACCTGTTCCCATTGATTCTATTGAACTTGAGAAAGAATACCGGCTTTTAACCGGCATTATGGAATTTGACCGTGTGCTGGGCGGAGGTCTTGTTCCCGGAACCCTTGTACTGATAGGAGGAGATCCTGGAATCGGCAAGTCCACACTTATGCTTCAGATTCTGCACGGTCTTGCAAACCAGGGCCATAAAACGCTTTATATTTCAGGCGAGGAATCCATCAGACAGGTAAGGATACGCAGCGAAAGGCTTTCTGCAGGATCACATGATTTGCTGGTGGTTTCGGAAATCGATGTTGAATCGATCATGTCGATGATTGAATCTGTGAGGCCGGATGCTATTGTTATCGATTCTATCCAGACAATGTTCAGCCCGGATCTCACATCTGCTCCTGGTAGTGTAAGCCAGGTCAGAGAATCCACGGTTCGGCTTATGCACATGGCTAAAAAAACAGGGGTTCCCATATTTCTTGTGGGGCATGTGACAAAGGACGGCGCAATAGCAGGGCCAAGGCTTTTGGAACATATGGTTGATACGGTTCTCTACTTTGAAGGGGACAGGAACCATATATTCAGAATTTTACGGGCTGTAAAAAACAGGTTTGGATCGACCAACGAAATCGGCGTGTTTGAGATGAATGAGAAAGGATTAGAGGAGGTTGCCAACCCTTCGGCGATATTTCTTTCAGAGCGTCCTGAAAACGTGCCCGGATCGGTTGTTACAGCAAGCATAGAAGGCACAAGGCCTATACTTGTTGAATTGCAGGCCCTTGCCAGCAGCACAAGCTTTGGAAATCCTCGAAGGACCATTCTCGGCCTCGACAGCAACAGAGTTGCATTGCTTGCAGCCGTGATAGAAAAAAAACTGGGCATGCATTTAATGGGGCACGATATCTTTATGAATGTTGCCGGAGGGGTTAAGGTTGACGAGCCTGCAATCGACATGGGGATAGTTGCCGCCATTGCATCAAGCTTTTTAGACAGGCCGATTTCTGATGCAACCCTTGTTCTCGGCGAAGTCGGCTTGACAGGTGAAGTAAGAGCCATAGGTCATATTGAAATCAGGGTTGTGGAAGCAAAAAAGATGGGGTTTAAAAGATCCCTTGTGCCGGAAGGCAATCTTAAACGGATGGGCGGAATAAAGGGAATAGAGCTTATCGGCATATCAACCATATCAGAAGGGATTGAAGCACTTTTTTAAAAGAACTATATGAAACGTTCGACATCTAAGCATAACAGATGGGAAGATCATTATTCGCGGCTGGCAAAAAAGGAACAATTTCCCGCAAGATCTGTTTATAAGCTCCGTGAAATTCAGCGCAAGTATAGTCTGATAAAAAAGGGGGACAAAATTCTTGATCTTGGTTGTTTCCCGGGGTCATGGCTTCTTTTTGCCGCAAATCTGGCCGGCAAGAACGGCAGGGTGGTGGGGATCGACCTGAAACCTTTGTCAAAATCGGTTTTGTCAAAGGTTCCGTCCAATGTTAAAACTTATACTGGCGATCTACTTTCCATTGATGACGAGCTTATAAGATCTGTGGAAAAAGATTTTAACATCGTAATGAGCGACATGGCGCCAGATACTACCGGTAATAAAAATGTTGATGCAGCAAGGTCTTTTAATCTCTGCCAGGCCGCCTTAGGGATCGCTAAAGACCTGCTGGTTGACGGCGGATCGTTTATTTGCAAGATTTTCCAGGGAGAGGATTTTAAAGAATTTATAAATTCAATTAAGTTAAGTTTTAATAAACACAAAATTTTCAAACCGCAAAGCAGCAAAAAATCAAGCAAAGAAATATATGTTATCGGATTTGAGAAAAAATAGGAGGAAAATATGTCGGGGCACAGCAAATGGTCTTCCATAAAGCATAAAAAGGGGATTACAGATGCCAGGCGTGGTAAAGTTTTTAGCAAGCTTATCAAAGAAATTACAGTCGCTGCCCGCACAGGAGGGGGGGATCCTTCCGGCAATCCAAGGCTGAGAACAGCTATTCTGGCGGCAAAAAGTGAAAATATGCCGAAAGATAATATTGAAAGAGCAATCAAAAAGGGGACAGGCGAACTCGAAGGTGTAAATTATGAAGAGTCAATTTATGAAGGATATGGACCTGGAGGAGCCGCCGTGCTGATTGAATCGGTTACAGACAATAAAAACAGGGCGGTTGCCGATATCCGTCATATTTTCAGTAAATGCGGCGGAAATCTTGGTGAAAACGGATGTGTGTTCTGGATGTTTGACAGCAAGGGGTATATCGATGTTGAGAAGAAAGCGGTTGACGAGGACAAACTGATGGAAATTGCTATTGAGGCCGGTGCAGAAGATGTGAGGGAAGATAATAATAGTTTTGAAATCATCACGGAACCAAACGATTTTGAAGCTGTAAAAACAGCGATAAATAATGCATCGATTCCTTATGTAATGGCGGAAATCACCATGCTTCCACAGACAATGCTTGAACTTAAAGGAAAGGAAGCAGAGCAGATGATCAAATTGATGGAAACACTCGAAGATTGTGATGATGTGCAAAAGGTTTACACCAATGCAGATATCCCTGATGAATTAGTCGGAGGTTGACAGATCTATCATTCTTTGAACCGCCTTTAATGCAGGCAGCCTTATATTTTCCGGCACCTTAACCTCTCCTTCCATGGTTTCGAGAGACCTTATGATATCATCAAGGGAAATTTTTTTCATATCATCACACAGCATATCCTTTGAAGCCGGATAAAATTCTTTGCCGGGATTTGCCTTTTTTAATGGATAAAGCATCCCGATTTCCGTGCCCACAATAAATGACAGGCTGTCAGACTCACCCGCATATCTAATCATCCCTGAAGTGCTTGCAATAGCATCGGCAAGCTCAAGAACCTCGGGTCTGCACTCAGGATGTGCCATAAAAAGGGCATCTGGATGCATCTTTTTTGCTTTTTGAACATCTTCAGGCGTAAGGCTGTCGTGGAACGGGCAGTATCCATTCCACAGGTGAATTTTTTTATTTGTTTTCGAAGCCGTATATTGGGCCAGATTCCGGTCAGGAACCATCAGTATTTCTTCTGCTTCAAGACTGTTTACAACCTCGACAGCATTTGCCGATGTGCAGCATATGGTTGACATGGCCTTAACAGATGCGGATGAATTTACGTAGGTCACCACCGGCATGGGAGGAAGTCCGGCAAGCTTTGCCTTAAGCTGTACCGGCGTTACCATGTCGGCCATTGGACAGCCGGCGTCCTTGCGGGGCAAAAGAACCGTCTTTTCAGGAGACAGCACTGAAGCTGTTTCAGCCATGAAGGTCACGCCGCAAAAGAGGATAACCTCGGCATCGGTCATGGATGCCTTTATGCTGAGTTCGAGTGAATCTCCGCAAAGATCGGCAAGATCCTGGATTTCCGGCGGCTCATAATTATGCGCCAGCATGATTGCTTTTCTTTTTTTCAGCAGACTTTTTATTTTTTCTCTCATCTTTAATACTTATCCGCTACCCGTCAAGTTGCAGGATATCAGCTCCTTCAGGAATTTCAAAATGAAACATTGAGTCATCGATATGTTTTTTGAACTCAATATTTTTAAGATAAATTTTTGTTTCATCATTGTATGAATTATATGTTACTATTTGAACAATATCAAAAGTATTTATTGAGATCGATAAATATATCAAGGAGATATCGAATGTTTTTTCTTTAGGTATAAGTTTTAAAACATAGTATTTGCCGGTGCTTTTATCATCCAGCGCAATATTAAATTTTTCCCTTATAATCTTCATATCTGAAAGAAACCCGCTCCCTTTTCCGTTCCCAAAAAAATAAGGGGATCTTCCGACCATAACCTGGTTGTCATCCTGCCTGTAAACCCACAATCTTTTGCCGTCTGTAATTATGAGTTGCCGGTCCGGTTTTTCATATTCCCACCTCATCATGCCGGGGGCCTTGACAAAAAGATTTCCAGATGCGGTATCTGTAATATCCATTGCCTTGATAGTCGATTCTTGAGAAAAATTTGCCGAAAATCCTTTTGCGGTATATCTGTTTTCGATCCCTGCCATGATTTCATTCAGCGATAGATTGAACAGATGAGAAGCATCTTTGCATTTAGCCGCTTGCGGATTGAACAAAATAAAGGCTAAACAACTCGTTAGAATTATTGTCTTTAAATATTTCATGCCTCTTTCCATAACAAATTGGGTCCGGCTATGCAATACTCTTTAATCGAGACATTTGATAACTAATCAAATTAGCCGGTTATGATTTTGATATGATTCTGGATTGACAAATATTTTGCATATTGATAAAATTTTATTTGTTATTGCTTAATCGGCGGCTTTATACAAGGTTTCTTTTGGCCTTTTTTAATACCATCTAATATCATAAAATATTTATCTGTGGTAAACTTTGTCGCATACACTTTCAAGGGATGTCGTTATTATCAATGAGCTTGGCCTTCATGCAAGGTCTGCCGCATGGATAGCAAAACTTGCACAGAATGCTAACTCAAAAGTGTGGCTTATAAGGGGAAAAGAACGGGTGGATGCATCAAGCATTATTGATATTCTTTCCCTTGCATGTTCAAAAGGATCAAAAATAACTTTAGAAATTGATGAAGAGTCAGACATTAATATCTTAAATGAAATCATTGATCTGGTAAAGAAGGGTTTTGGGGAATAGGTTTTTATGTCGGATACAAATGCAATTGAAATAATTTTAAATGGGATAGGGGCTTCTCCAGGCATATGCATAGGAAAGGCTTATTTGGTCGATAAGGAAGGGGTCGATGTTGTCAGGAAATATTTCATCGGAAAGGAGAACCTGCGGCATGAGACAAAACGTTTCAAGGCTGCCGTAAAGAAAGCAAAGGATGAACTTAGAGTAATTATTAAAAATTCCAATGAAGAGTTGTGCCAGCAGAGTTATATTCTTGAGACCCATGTTGTGATGCTAAAGGACAAGATGCTCTATGGCAAGACAATTGAAACCATTGAAGATGAAGGGATAAATGCGGAATGGGCTCTGAAGAAAGTGGTGTCAAGCTTGAAATCGATGTTTCAAAATATGTCAGATCCTTATTTAAAGGAAAGGGCTGCAGACATTGTGCATGTGTCCGACCGTGTAATGAAAAATCTGGTCGGTGCGGAAGCGCTCAATATCGCTGATATTTGTAAGCGGGTCATACTTATCGCCCATGATCTTTCACCTGCCGAGACCAGTCAGATACAATTGGAAAAAATTAAAGGCTTTGTTACCAATCGCGGAGGAAAAGCATCACATACCGGTATAATTGCACGGACTCTTGAAATACCGGCTGTTTTAGGGCTTGATAACGCAACAGGAATAATCCGAAATGACGATCTGATTATAGTTGACGGCACTACCGGTACAGTGCTTGTTCATCCAACAGAAGAGACACTTGTCAAGTATGAAGAAAGTAAAATCAAATATGAAGAATATAGAGCTGCCATCGCCAGGAGAAGCCATCTTGTGGCTGAAACGACTGATGGATTTCAGCTGCCTGTTATGGGCAATATTGAGCTGCCCGAGGAGGTGGTTTCCGTTATCGACCATGGTGGTGACGGCATCGGTCTGTACAGAACCGAATTTCAATATTTAAGCAGTTCTGTTTTTCCCAGTGAAGATGAACTGTTTGATAAATACATGGATGTAGTTGAAGTAATAGCGCCAAAGCCGGTGACTATCCGCACTCTTGATATAAACGCTGATAAAGCGATAACCCATGTTTCCGAGTGTGATGAGACCAATCCGGCTCTTGGACTTCGCGCAATCAGGTATTGCCTGCAAAATCCTGAGGTTTTCAAGACTCAGATCAGAGCCATATTAAGGGTTGCCGCATACGGCAATGTCAGAATCCTGATCCCCATGATATCAAGCTATGATGAGGTCTGTGAAACAAAAAGGATTTTAAACGAAGTTGCTGATTCCCTGGATAAAGAAGGAGCGGTCTTTAACAGAGATATTGAGTTCGGGATAATGATAGAAGTTCCTTCGGCTGTAACCATGGCGGATGTGATGGCAGAAAATGTTGATTTTTTCAGCATAGGGACAAACGATCTTATTCAGTATTCACTGGCGATAGACAGGGGGAACAGCAATGTTGCCTATCTTTATAATCCGCTTCATCCCGCTATTATACGTGTGATTAAACATGTTGCAGACGTGGCGCGTGAAAAAGGTATAAAGGTCTTTATGTGCGGTGAGATGGCCAACGACCCTATTTATATGCCTATACTTTTAGGTTTGGGTTTGGATGAATTGAGCATGAACCCTCAATCAATACCCGCTGTAAAGAGCATGGTAAGAGAACTTAACGTAGAGAATGTCAAACTTTTTATGAAGGATGTGCTTAAACAAACCTCGGCCACTGCTGTAATGAAATTAGTGCAGGATACATACGGCAGCCTTCTTTATGATAAAATCTACCATGAATAGTATAATGGAAACCACACACAACAAAACAGTTACAGAAAACAGGAAGGCCAGGTATAATTATTATATTGAGGATACATACGAGGCAGGGATGGTCCTGCTGGGCACTGAAGTCAAATCGCTCAGACTCGGCCGTGCTAACTTGAAAGACTCATATGCCAAAATTAGAGGTGGCGAGGTTTTTGTTTACCAAATGCATATCGGCCCTTATCCCTATGCCAATTATGAAAATCATGACCCTTTAAGGCGCAGAAAACTGCTTTTACATAAGCATGAGATTAAAAAGCTTTATGGCAAGGTAAATGAAATGGGTTTTTCCCTGATACCGCTAAAGGTTTATTTTAAAAACGGAAAGGCCAAAATAACCTTAGCCCTTGCCAGAGGCAAACGCAAATATGACAAGCGCGAGACCATTAGAAGGCGTGATGAAAAAAGGGAGCTTGAGAGGGGGAAAAGGGGTTGACAATTTTTGATAAACATGCCTTATGTATATATGTATAAAGGTAGGAAATTTATCTGCTTGGCAGGCGCCCAAAGCGCCGACCTGAGGCAGAGAACAATTAACAGTTTTTTAAGAAGGAGATTAGTGTTTTGGCAAATGGAATTGTAAAATGGTTTAGTGATAAAAAGGGATTTGGTTTTATTGAGCAGGAAGATGGTGGGGATATATTTGTTCACCACTCGGCTATCAACTCGTCTGGCTTCAGAACTCTTTCTGAAGGCGACAGGGTAACTTTTGATGTGGAAGAAGGCGATCGAGGACCGTCCGCGAAGAACGTAACCAAGGTTTAGTTCGCAAACAATGCCCCAATCATCGATCAAGGGCAAGGGCATCCCGTTTTAAATAAATGAGATGCCCTTTTTTGTTTAATAGATCCCAAAATCTTTTAGTAGATCATTAATGCCGAGCTTCCTGACTTTTAGCCTCAGGAATTCCGCAATAGTTGGTTGATAGGCCTTAATTTTGAGATACATATTAGCCTGTTTTGGTGTTTGGCCGCCTTTTTTATTGTTGCAGGGTTTACAGGAAGAAACGCAGTTCTCAAATGAAGTTTTACCGCCTTTTGATTTAGGAATAATATGGTCAATTGTTAGTTTTTCTTTATCATTGCCGCAATAGGCACATCTAAACCCGTCTCTTATGAGAATATTCTTTTTGCTGAAAGGCACTCTACTTCTATACAGAGTTCTAATAAGCTTTATCAGCCTCATAACAGCAGGGATTTTTATTAAAACTCCTTCAGCCGTTCTGACAATTTTTTTAGAATACTTTAATACTTGCACCCTGCTTTTTACCACAAGACACATTGCTCGTTTCCAGGTTGTCACATTTAGAAATGAGTAATCTGCATTAAGCAAAACACATTGAACCATTTTGTCCCACCTTTCTGTAAAGCCTGTTCTCAGCAAATTGTGTATCTTTGCCGATAAAATATTGTATATATCAATCAATAGTCAACTAATTTTATTTGGTAATTGCTTAAGAGCCGACATTAATGGTATAAAAATCAAGGCGGCAAAGAGCCGGCACCCCCACAGTAAGGGCCAAAATTGAACTTGGCTCATTTCCCGCCTTGGCTTTGATAGAAATCAAGGGTGCGAAATAAGAATATAACTTATTGAGGTTTTTGAAAATGAAAAATTATAGACAAAAAGCTATTGAAACAGCATCTTTTTTAAAAACATGCATTAAGAAACCTTCTGAAATAGGAATTCTTACAGGGACCGGTCATGGAAAAAGCGCAGAATCACTGGACACATACGCCTCTTTTGAATACAAAGATATTCCACATTTCCCGATTTCAACTGTTGAAAGTCATTTTGGAAGACTTCTCATAGGCAGTATGCATAGCAGGCAGATTATCGCCATGCAGGGGCGGCTTCATCTCTATGAAGGATACTCTCCAGCCGATATTACCTTTCCGATAAGGGTAATGCAGGAGCTCGGCGTTAAAACCCTGATTCTTTCAAATGCCTCAGGAGGTCTGAACCCTGATTTTAAAGCCGGAGATATAATGATTATTACAGATCATATTAATCTTACAGGGTTAAACCCTCTTATCGGCCCCAATGAAGACAGTTGGGGTGTCAGGTTTCCTGATATGACGCGGGCATACGATACAAATCTTGCATCGATTGCTGAAAAAGCAGGAAAAGACACGGAGATTCCATTGGAAAAAGGTGTTTATGTCGGTCTGAAGGGCCCCTGCCTTGAAACACCTGCCGAAATACGCCTTCTAAGAAGCATAGGCGCTGAAGCAGTCGGGTTTTCAACAGTACACGAGGTGATTGTGGCAGTGCATGCCGGGATGAAGGTTCTCGGGCTGTCAACAATAACCAATGTGCATAATCCTGAAAAGCCTGTTGAAACAACAATGGAAGAAATAATTGCCGTGGCAAAGGAATCTTCTTTAAAGCTTGCATCAATAGTAAATAATGTTATTGAGAATATAACATGAAACTGTTTGACAGCCATTGCCATCTTGACGACATGGCCTATGATAAAGATATTGATGCGGTTATTAAACGCGCGCATGATGCCGGGGTGGTGGCATGTATGATCGTAGGAACAGACAAAGAAAGTTCCATCAAAGCCGTTGCTCTGGCCGAATCCATAAACGGCATTTATGCCTCTGTCGGCATTCATCCTCACGAAGCACAAAGCTGCTCTGAATCAATCTTAAAGTTTCTTATAGATCTTGCTGAAAATCCCAGGGTTTGTGCATGGGGTGAGATCGGTCTTGATTTCAACCGTATGTATTCGCCACAACATGATCAGGAAAAATGGTTTATAAGGCAGCTCGAGATTGCCGGCAAATGCAACCTTCCGGTTATCTTCCATGAAAGAGACAGCAAAGGCCGCCTGCTCGAAATAGTTAAGACTCATCACAAAAATGGGAGAAAAGGGGTTGTGCACTGTTTTAGCGGAGACAGGGCGGAACTTGAGCAGTATATTAATCTCGGCCTTTATATCGGCATAACAGGCGTTTTGACCCTAAAAAAGCGCGGCGCCGATTTACGCAAGCTGGCCCCCATAATTCCTGTCGAACAGATTCTAATCGAGACAGATGCGCCATATCTAACACCTGCTCCGGAAAAAAATCGCACACGACGGAATGAACCGGCATTTGTCAGGCCTATTCTGTTTAAACTGGCGGAAATAAGAAAGGAAGATCCGGAATATCTGGCATCCGCCACATGGGAAAATAGCTGCCGGCTGTTTAATATAATCTAACGAGTTCAAATCCCGAGGCTTTTTTTGATGCCGAGAGCAATCTCTTTCACCCTTTTCATAACTTCCGATTCATTAATCGTTAAAAGCCGCCTGTCTTTCATAACAGTTTTTCCGTTTATAATAACTGTGGATACATCAGACCCGTTTACCGCATAAACAAGATGAGAATAAGGATTATACATCGGGGTAAGGTGGGGTTTGTTCAAATCTATGGCAATAATATCCGCCTTCATCCCGGCTTTTAAAGAACCTGTAAGATTTTCCATTCCAAGGATCCTGGCGCCGTTACAGGTCGCCATATGTGTAACAGTATGCGCAGACATGACTGTTGGATCAAGACGTTCAACCTTCTCAAGCTTGGCTGCAGTGTCCATCTCCTGTAGCATGTCGAGGTTATTATTGCTGGCGCATCCGTCGGTTCCAAGCCCCACGACAATGCCATGGTATAACATGCTGGATATAGGAGCAATACCAGAGGCAAGCTTCATATTGCTTTCGGGATTATGAACAACCTTGCATCCGCTGTCTGCAAAGATTTTTATATCCTCTTCGTCCATGCAGACGCAGTGAAAGGCAAAAAATCGCTCATCAAGATAATTGATATCTTTCAGGAAATTAGTTGCCCTTTTGCCGAGTTTTTTTCTTAATTGTTTTGCCTCTCCTTTGTTTTCCAAAAAATGGGTGGCAAGCGGGATGTTGTATTGGTCAGCCAAAGCCTTGGCGTCTATAAGAAGGGAGGGGGAACATGTGTATAATGAGTGGGGTTCAACCATGATGTTAATCAGCGGATCATCTGCCCATTTTTCAATGAGCATTCTGGTATATTCCAAACCTTGGGCAGGTGTTTTAATGTTGGGAGACGGAAAATCAAAGAGAACCTCTCCAAGAAGGCATCGCATGCCGGCCTCTTTTGCGGCCTTTGCTGTTTCGTCTTCAAAAATGTACATGTCACAGAATGTCGTTGTTCCTGATTTGATCATTTCTGCGCATGCCAGCAGACTTCCCCAAAAGGCCAGTTCTGTATTCACATTTTTAGCCTCAGCAGGAAATATATAATTGTTCAACCAGTCCATCAGTTCAATGTCGTCCGCTATTCCCCTGAAGCAGGTCATTGCTGCATGGGTGTGGCTGTTAATAAGTCCCGGCATAATCAGATGATTTGTTGCATCTATTATTTCTCTGGCTATATATCTTGCCTCGATTTCCTCCAGCTTTCCCACAGCAACAATATTTTCACCGTCAAGGGCAACGGCTCCGTTTTCAATTACAGTTTCATTTTCATCCATCGTAAGCACCAGCCCGTTGGATATGATGATATCAACATCAGTCATGTTATATTTGCTCCTTTCATAGCAGGCTTTGAAAAATATGAGTCTTCGATACTCAAAACATTTTTGCGTTAATTGAAAATTAGCCTGCGGCTTGCTACAGAGTGTATTTCCTGCTGGAACGGAAGAAATGGAGGAAATACCCGTCTCAGTGGCTTTCAGTGGTGGATATAAGGGTGCGCAGAACATCCTCCTTGCCGATGATTCCCACAAGGCGTGAGTCTTCGACCACGGGCAGGGTATGAAATTTGCTGTCCACCATCAGGGCCGCAACGGTTTCGAGCTCGGTGTCCGGCTGGACTGTGACCGGCTTAGGCGTCATGGCTTCCGAAACCGTAAGGGCGGCGATTTTACTGACCTGCTTTTCGATCTGTTTCACAGATGTCAGCCGGATGAGGCCGTCGAGGAAAGTAAAAATAGTGGGAATCGGCAGCTTTTTCTGCTGGGTAATAAGATCGCTTTGGCATAGGATGCCCACCAAACCGCCGCTATCGTCCACTACCGGTGCGCCGTTAATCCGGTTATCAAAAAGGATTGAGGCTGCCCTGGAAATATCCATATCCGGGGTGACGGTAATCAGGTCGGTGTTCATGATATCTCTGACAATGATCATTGCTTCCTCCTAATCTCAGTAACTCGGAGATCTGTTCGGTTTATGCTTTGAGTAAAAATAATTGTGTTGTTATGCTCCGGCGCTATGCTGTAAACTATTGCCCGTATCTTTAATAGGGATAACCCGTCGTTCAATATCCGCCCAAATTTTACGCTTCATCATTCGCAGATTATATTCAGTTTGCAGATTTAGCCAAAACTGAGCTTCAATCCCAAAATACCGCTGTAGCCTCAAGGCTGTGTCGGTAGTAATGGATCTTTTTCCATTCACAATTTCACTTACCCTATTGGGAGGAACTGAAAGATCCCGAGAAAGCTGGTTAATGCTAATGTCTAAGGGCTCTAAAAAATCCTCACGAAGAATTTCACCCGGTTTTATTGGATCAAGATTTTTTTTGTACTCATAGGAACACCTCAGTGATAGTCTTTTCAACATGTAGTGAATTCAAAGAGCGCCCTTCTCGAGCCGATTGTTAGATGGCAACTCCCACGGAAATTCCATGCTACCTATTTGCTCGCTACGTATTTGTCCGCAGCCTTGAAAGCCCGACTCAGTTTCTTGTTGTAATCCGTCTCACCCAGAGATTTTAAATAATCCTGGATTTGGAGACGAAAGTCACCACGCATGCGTACTTCGTGAGGAATCTTTTTGATCAATGTGTTGAGAGACTTATCCTTTTTCAAACCCAACGCAATCACAACTTGTATGGCATGAGGAATATAAAATCTAGGTGCGAGTTTCGTAGCTTTCTTTGCCCAATGATTTGCCTCAACATAATTTCGGCGATTTAAATAGATCTCCCCAAGCTCGACCATAGCATGAAAAAGCTTCGGCTCTTTTTTGATTGCTTCTTCAAATATTTCTACTGAGCGTGGTTCGTTACCAATCTCTCGTTGCGCAACTCCAATGAAATACAAGGAATCAGGGACATCGTAACCCATCTGGATGCACTGTTCATAAGTACGAATAGCACCTAGTTTGTCGCCAAGAATCAATAATGCGTAAGCTAACTGTGAGGTGAATTCTGGGTGGCTATGAAAGTCAACCAATGCCTGTTCACATGTATCGCGAACTGCTTCCCAATTTTCGACTTCACGGAGTGCATCAATGGTTGAAAAATAAAAACTAAGACGAGCCTCACGAAGTGTCGGCTCCAGAGTTTTTAGAGAGGGATTCGAAATAATGTAATACTTGTTCTGTCCAAGTCCCTTGAAGTCCGACTTAAGCTCCTCGAATCTATAATCTCTAAGGACATCGGCCACAATGTCATAAAGGACAGATGATATACAGATACCATTCGGTGGCGTAACACCCTGAAGGCGTGCTGTGAGATTTAGATTTGTATCAATATAATTCCCCCCCCTCTGGTGGTGCAATTAAACCATAATGAATCGCAATTCGGGTATTAAGAATAGCTGGTGTTTCCTTACCGTGATTGTATGCCACAATGAATGATTGACAGGCAATCGCCTCGTTGATTACTTCTACTGGTCTCGGAGGGCAAAGAGCAAGGAAACCATCACCCAATTACCCAATGAATTCTCCTTTCAACTTGTGAACAAAAAAGAACTCAGTGAACTCTTTTAGTTGCTTGATTTTGGGTATAATGAGTGCTCTACCGTGCTTTTTTAATTCTTGAGTAAAATTTACGGCGTCAAGAAATACTATGCTACGCATTTCTTCTTTGGTTTTGCGCGAGCGAGCCATACTGGAGTGCTTTCTCTCCTATTGAGTTACTCAGCGACCTAACGAGGCTGTCGGAAAAGTACAAAAGTGACTAATTTGTCCATTTTGCATGTAATAAAATTAAGTACTTACAAATCTTAAAACCGCTGGTTTAGAGTTTTTCGACAGGCTCAACGTCCGCCATCACCAGTGGGTAGGGGAAACGGGCCTTTGTAAAAGGCGACTAAATACAAAACTTGATAAAAACTTCAACCCGCACGACCCTGCCCATCTGAGTGAATGGCGTTGTTCATGCCTTCACAATATTTTTTCCTGAGTTGAACTTAATGACTTCTTCCCAGAGGATTTCACCGGAGGGGTCACAAAACATTTTCATAAATTCAAGTGAAAACCTGTTTATTACTTTGGCATATTCTCGTAAAAAAAGATCGTTTTTTTCTTTGGCCTTATGCCCTAAGGGTTCAACGATTTCAGTATAGAGATTTTCATTGCCCGATATAAACTCCCAGAATCTCTGTCCGCATAACTTTAGGTAATCACCTTTATTCGGTGTATTATCTTTTCCATAACAACAGCCGTTTACCGCAATAACATGAAATCCAGTCGAAGTATTTGTTCCCAAAATTCGTTTTGCTTTCTTGAAGTTGTCCTTCATTTTTTTGATTTGGCTGCTATTCCCCCAATTTGGACCGGATTTTATCGAAACGATATACTTAGCGTTGTCTTTTTCAAACTCTAAGTCAATGCCTTCAGTGGAAGACTTGCGGCCGTTGTAAACATTGCTACAAATAAAAATCGCAAGTTCTTCTAAAAATCCTCCGAAAAGACTTTCCTCTTGAGATGAAAGGAATGCATCAAGAATTGTTTTAATAAAATCGCTGGCAGTGGTGATGTTTTTGACCTTGAATAGATATGGGTTTTTGCGTTTAAGGACATCTCTGAGTCTCAATTTCTTCAGTTTGTCTAAACGATTCTGATGAAAATTAGGGATATTTTTCTCAACATATTCAACTATGTCTTTCTGAGTTATTAACTTCATATTCTTCTTGTTCCTCGCACAATCTATACTGATAATTTGAGGTGCGTTTTCTTGCTAACTCATAATAATCAGGTAAAATTTCAATACCAACCGAATTTCGTTTTAGTTCTTGGGCTACTTCGCACGTTGTTCCAGAACCAAGAAAAGGGTCAAGAACCCAATCATTCTCTTGAGTAAACAACTTCATAAACCATTCCGGTAATGTTTTTGGAAACACAGCGCTGTGATTTCGGTTATAGCATTCTGTGGCAAAATGCAAAACATTCGTGGGGTATGCCTTTTCCCGTTTTAGCCAATTGGAAATGTTTTTTCCAAAACCACTTCCTACCTTGGAATTATCACGGGTTTTATCTGTGTCACTTAAATTTTTTAATCTACCTTTAGCCCAATCACCCATTGGAACCATTACTGCTTCTTGATACATTTTGAACTTTTTAGACTTATTAAATTGAAGGCACCTTTCCCAAGCATCTCTAAAACGATTAGGCCATTTTCCAGGGTAACAATTTTTTTTATGCCATACAAATTCTTCGGTCCATAGCCAGCCTTGCCGCTTCATTTCTAATATCAATTCAATAACATATGTGTGCCGTTCCCCGTTAATCGCTTTTTCTTTAATATTCAGTATAAATGTGCCATCTGGTTTCAGGACTCTAAGAAACTCAGCAGAACGTGGCAGAAACCACTCAACATACTCATCCGGCTTTATTCCTCCATATGTTTTGTTTCTTCTGTCAGCATATGGGGGAGAAGTTACAATTAGATTAAAAAAGTTATCCGGAAAATCAGTCAAAAGCTCTAAGCAGTCGCCTGTAAGTATTTCTGTCTTGATCGATTCCATAGAAACACCATAAATTCAATTGCAATGAAAATTTAATTGGTTAACTGACATTGAACCTTTATCTTAATGAAAATTAGCATAATTATGGGCTTGAAGCAATCACCAAAAAATTAGATTCAATTGGAAGGTAAAAAAACCTTCTAAATCTTTAATATCTTGTGCGCGTTTAGCTCGGCGCATGACATAATCAGCTCGTGCACGCCCCGACCCATTTTTGGTTGAATCGATTTTTATCATTGTAGGATCTTTTTTTTCGTATGATATGTGTTTGCTTTCAATTACCGGACAATTTCTATCAACAAATGCTCGATCAGCTAAATCATAATTGTTAATTTCCTCTAAAAATATGGTTGGATTAATTGCAACACCAGAGCTTATAAGGGCTTTCGTATTGGGGTTCACGCAACCAAGAGGTAGCATACGTGTTTTTATAAACTCTTTGTCAATGAAAAAACTATGCCCGGCATTTGTACCAGCCCCTGCCCGAACTGACAGCTTCGCATCTAATCTCTTTGACAAAAATGCACAAAACTTACCTTTCCCCCCATCACCCCCAAAAGCATCTACGATGATTGTTGCTCCCATATTTACCCTTGTGCGTAATGACCTAATTATTGCTATGATAAGTAAGCCCAACAATGATTAGCGGGCGAAAACGCGCATTATCATGGAACGAAATCGCGCATGACATTCGCACCTTTTGTATGGTTTACAATTTGTTGTAGCCCGCCAACGCTGAATATTGAGATCAGAAAAGCGAGCTGTTTTTCTCAATTTTGCCATATATCCAATATGCGCCAAAATGACCAACTTATTTTTTTCCGAGCCCTTAGTGGGCGCTATGTCGAAGTTATTCGTTATTTTGTTTAAGAAACATGATCTTTTTAATGGGAAATGTTGGCGTATGAATAACTATATGGTTATCCTTTTCAATCTTTACGGTGGTTCTGTCCCATACAGAATACCAGATTCCCACCTGTTTGCCTTCCTGATCCAGGATTAAAGATCCATAAGGGCTGACAGGAAAATCATGAGTCTGGTGCATCCGGTCGATCCAGTTTTTTAGCTGTTTGCCGGTAAAATCCACATCTTTCCACAGTTTTGTTACAAGTATATACTCGTTCTTAATCCCAATTATGGCATTTGGCTCTGTTTCCGTTCCGCTGTAATAATACCTGTAATTATCAAGTATCTTAAAATGTTCAAAAAGCTTTGTGACATCCCGGCTTTGCTGAAGACATCCATAATTTGATGCGCAGCCCGAAAAAACCATAAGCGCTATAAGAACAGTAGCGCTTTTCCATACAATTAAATTGGTTGTCTTCATCTGTTTATTTTCAGTAAACGTTAATGCACTGAGCAGGAAATACAGGGGTCATAAGCCCTGACAAGCATCTGAGCGAGACGCCCGATCTCTTCTTCCCTTTCCCTGTACGATCAATTTTTCAACCAGGCTTTGCAGATCATGATAAATATTGGCATGATTCTGACTTGTGGGGATCACGCAATCAGCCTCAGATCTTGCCGGCTTTCATAAATCGTCCCTTTCTTTGGCCCGTCGTTTGTAGTATCTTTTTATCAGGCGTGTTGACGTTGAAATTATTATTACTCCACTCAGTATAGCAAGAATGCCTGGGATCCAAACATGCTTATGATATTCAAGTTTTTCATATGCTTCAGAAATACCGGTGATGCTAAACAAAAATACGATAAGCAAAAAGCCAATCATTATCAAACAGCTTGTATCCGAATCATACCACGGAGAGATTTCTTTTCTAAATAGCGGATTTTGCTGAAGGCGCATAATATAATTCTTGATGTTCCGTGTTTCTTTGTGTTTAAACCTATCTGCGTTCATCTGTGTGAATCTGTGGCTGAACTGCTACAATATTACAGATTTTCTACAAGTTCGTCAAATTATAAAAAGGGGATGCAAAGGAAGGGGTTTTTCAAAGGTCTCGATATACAATGAAGTTAAGCAGGAAAACGGTATTTATACTTTTTTGTTTTACCGCCTTTATGAATTTTATATGGGGATGCGCAATGGCGCCAAAAAAACTTTTAATCGAGGATTTGTCGAGGTCGTTTAAAGAGGGAGATATAATCAACACCAAAACCGGCGTGCCTGTATCTTTTGAAGAGCTTATTGCCGACCTGAACATGGCCAAAGTAATTTATATTGGTGAAAAACACACAGATTCAGCACATCATAAAATCCAGCTAAGGGTTATCAAAAGGCTTATTGACACACATCCTGAACTTGTTATCGGCATGGAGGCATTTGATCATTCATACCAGAAAATACTGGACATGTGGTCTGCCGGCAGGCTGGATGAAAAGGGGTTCCTGGAAAGGACGCACTGGTATGCGAACTGGAAATTTGACTTTGAATTATACAAAGACTTACTTGCTTTTATCAGGGAAAGACATATAAAGCTTATAGGCTTGAATATCCCCTTCCATATTCCCCCCAAGATAGCTGTCGGCGGAATTGAGAGCTTATCAGGCGATGAAAAAAAATACCTCCCCAAAAGGATAGACACCACCAACGCCGATCATAGGGCCTATGTAGAAGATATATTCAAAAAACACAAAGTAAAGGGAAGAGAAAATTTTGAGCATTTCTATATGGTCCAGTGTGTGTGGGAAGAAACAATGGCCGAATTAATAGCGCTTTATCTAAAAAAAAGGTCTAAGATAGTGGTTTTATCCGGAAATGGTCACATTATACGTAAATTCGGAATACCTGACCGGGCCTTTGATCGCACCGGAGCCACCTTTAGGACCCTTTTGTTAGCGCCCGCTGGAAGCAAGGCCGAACTTGCCTTTGCAGATTATATCTGGGTAACACCTCAGATAAAAAAGCATAATATGGGACATGTTAATAGCAGGAAGATGAAAGCTCAAAGCCATCATCCAGCTAAGTAAAAAAATCCTGCAGAAAAAAATAGCCTTACCCCCCTGTTATTCTTTGCAATTCGCGTTAGTGTTTTCTAATTCAAGCACAACATGTTGATTTATTCATTGACAAACATACACCATGTTGTAGAATTGCATCAATTTTGGAAAGAACTTAAATTGCCAGAAAGGAAAATAAAAGTGTTTAAAGGTATAAAAAAGCGGGACAAAAGGATTGTGCAATTCGATTCATCAAAGATTGCAGCCGCGATTGCCAAGGCGGGCAGGGCAACGGAAGAATTCGAGGAAAAAGAGGCAAAAAAGCTGACCCTTCGAGTTCTGACCTTAGCCCATGAACTCCACCTTGATCCTGTTCCTGAAGTGGAAGAGATACAGGATATTGTTGAAAGGGTGTTGCTCGATTCTCCATTTTATAAAACCGCCAAGGCCTATATTCTATACAGGGAACAGCATGCGCAGATAAGAAACATTATAGCAAAAGCAAATGTTGATCTTGTTGATACCTACATCCAGAAACTTGACTGGAAAATCAAGGAAAACAGCAACATGTGCTATTCTCTCCAGGGGCTTAACAATTATATATCATCCGATATTACGAAAGAATACTGGCTTAACCGCATCTATCCTCCTGAGTTCAGGCATGCCCATAAAAATGGCGATCTTCACATACACGACCTGAGTCTACTTTCGATTTATTGTGTTGGGTGGGATCTGGAAGATATTCTAAAGGAGGGATTCAAAGGGGTTGAAGGCAAGGTGGAAAGCGCCGCCCCGAAACATCTTAGATCGGCTCTGGGACAAATTGTAAACTTTTTCTATACATTGCAGGGCGAGGCAGCAGGCGCCCAGGCCATTTCAAACTTTGACACCCTCTTAGCCCCTTTTATCCGGTATGACAACCTGGACTATAAAGAGATAAAACAGGCTCTACAGGAGTTTGTTTTTAATATTAATATACCGACACGCGTAGGATTTCAGACACCATTTACCAATATTACTATGGATCTTCATGTGCCTTCTATTCTAAAAGATCATCCCGTGATCATAGGCGGAGTTGAAAAGGATGAGACATACTCAGACTTCCAGCCGGAAATGGATATGTTAAACAGAGCCTTTGCCGAGGTAATGATGGAAGGAGATGCAAAGGGGAGGGTCTTTACATTTCCTATTCCGACTTATAACATCACAGCAGATTTTGACTGGGATAATCCTAACTTTGAACCGATCTGGAAAATGACCGGCAAGTATGGGATCCCTTATTTTTCCAACTTTGTAAATTCAGACATGTCGCCCGAAGACGCCAGGTCAATGTGCTGCCGTTTGCGACTTGACAAAAGAGAGCTTTTAAAAAGGGGCGGCGGCCTGTTTGGAGCAAACCCCTTTACAGGATCGATTGGAGTGGTAACCATAAACCTGCCGCGTATAGGATATTTAGCTCAAAACGAAAAGGACTTCTTTGCGCGTTTAACAAAGATAATACTTCTTGCAAAGGAAAGCCTGTCTATAAAAAGAAAGATTCTTGAAAAATTTACAGATAAAAATCTCTATCCTTATACAAAATTTTATTTAAGAGAAATCAAGAGCAACACCGGTTTTTACTGGAAGAACCATTTTTCCACTATCGGGATTATCGGCATGAATGAAGCATGCTTAAACTTTTTAGGCGAAGATATTACCACTAAACAGGGTCAGGAGTTTTCACTCAAGGTCATGGATTTTATCCGTGACATGATAGCACAGATGCAGGAGGAGACAGGCGAGCTGTTTAATCTGGAGGCAACGCCGGCAGAAGGTACGTCGTATCGCCTGTCGAAGACAGATAAAAAGAGATTTCCTGAAATTATTTGCGCTAATGAGGATGACTATCAAAAAGGGGCGGCCCCATACTATACAAACTCCACCCAGCTTCCTGTTAATTATACAGACGACATTTTCGAAACCCTGATGCTCCAGGATGAGCTGCAGGCAAAATATACGGGAGGCACTGTGCTGCATATTTTTCTGGGAGAGCTGGTAAGTGACACCATGGCTATTAAGAGCATGATTAAAAAGGTATCAAACAATTTCAAGCTTCCATATTTCACCATTACGCCAACCTTCAGCGTATGTTCGTCACATGGGTATTTGAATGGTGAGCAGGCGATATGCCCTGTCTGCAACCAAGAGACCGAAATCTATTCCAGGGTGGTCGGCTACTTGCGACCTGTAAAGCAGTGGAATGACGGCAAGCAGGCTGAGTTTAAAATGAGAAAGACGTTTGCAATTGAAAATTGACGATTGAAAATTTTAGGAAATAATATGAGAATAAACACTATATATTGTGATCAGCATTCAAGTAAATCGTCAATCGTCAATCGTCAATCGTCAATCACAATAGGTGGTTTGCAAAAAAATTCTCTTATCGATTATCCTGGGAAGATAAGTTGCGTGCTCTTTCTTTCAGGGTGTAATTTTGCCTGTCCTTATTGCCACAATCCAGATCTTGCAAGGGGCTGTCTTGCCGCCAATATCAACGAAAACAGTATTTATGATTTTCTTGAAAGCCGCAGAGAGTTTTTAGACGGCGTGGTTATTTCCGGCGGGGAACCCACCCTTCAAAAAGATCTTATCCGGCTTTGCAGAAAAACAAAACAGATGGGATATCCTGTAAAGATTGACACAAACGGAAGCCGGCCACGGGTTGTTCAGGCCCTCATAGACGAAGGTCTTGTTGATTACGTTGCAATGGATATTAAAACAGATCCTGCCCGCTATTTCCCTCTGATACAAAAAAAAGGCAATCAGAAGAATATAATCGCGAGCATACAAATCATCATGGAGTCAAAAATAGATTATGAATTCAGGACTACCTGCATAAAACCGTTTATAGATGCGGATGTTATTGAAAGCATTTCCAGACTCATCAGCGGAGCAAAGCTATATGCCCTGCAGAAATTCCGGAACAGCGGAGTGTTACAACCCGAATTTTTTCATGGTAATGAATGTGGTTACAGCGATGATGAGCTGATGCATTTAAAATCCCTAACAAAACCATGGGTAAAAAGATGCATTGTCCGCTAACACTACAGCCGGCTTTAGTTCCCTTAGCAATAAATTTTATGCAAAAAAATATCATGGTAACGAAGTGTGAAGTAACTAATCCGCCAAAGTCATTTGTCGGATAACTTTAGGCAGTTTAAACTTTGATTTTTTCGTAAAAAGTACGATTTGTTCGCTCTGTGAGCATTTTTGGGATTCAGATTAATCCTGTCTAAATTGCAAGAACTCGGCCTAACGGCCTCAAACAGCTTGCAATTTTTAACGCCAGGCTCAATCTGAATCTTTTTCCAAAACTGCTCAATTTCGCTCACAAACAACTTTTTACGGTTGCATCAATTTTAGTTCACTTGTAACTTTTTCGGTTTATTTGCTTTAGGTAAACGAAAAATGAATGTTGAAGAGAAGATCAGTTCTGATAAAAAAATTAGAGCCCATGCGGTAATTGCCGGCAGGGTGCAGGGTGTTTTTTTTAGAATGGAAACAAAACGGGCGGCTGATCATGCAGGGGTGTTTGGATGGGTGAGAAATAAAAGGGACGGAAATGTTGAAGCCCTGTTTGAAGGGGATGAAGGGAGTGTAAAATTGGTGCTTGAGTGGTGCAAAGAAGGCCCGCCGCTTGCCTGTGTAAAGAGTGTGGATGTAGAGTTTGAAGATTATAAAGGTGAGTTTAAGGAATTTGAAATTACTTATTAAAAAAATCAAGACGGTTTATTTTTTGATTAAGATGTACTCAATAAACCGTCTTGATTTTTTGTGTTTATACGGCAGCCTTTAATTTCTTGCCGGGGCGGAATTTTACAACATTGCAAGCTTTGATTTTGATGGGAGCTCCTGTTTGAGGATTGCGTCCTTTGCGAGCCTTGCGACGGACTTTTGAAAAAGTGCCAAACCCGACCAGCGTAACCTTGCCGTCTTTTTTCTTAAGTGCCTTTGTTACGCTATCCATAAAAGCATTTAGCGCTGTTGCAGCCGCAACTTTGGAAATTCCCGCATCTTTTGCCATCTTTTCTACCAATTCAGCCTTTGTCATAGTAATTTTACCTCCCTTTCTTTTATTTGTTATTAATAATGAGCAAACGCCTGATTTTTAGTCCTCTATGGCAGGCAATATAGCAGGTTATTATTAATGTCAACACTTTTTTTGCATATAATGCTGTTAATATGCTTTGTAGCTGTATATGCGAACAGATATAGCCAAAAAAGGCTGTATTATAAGAGCTCATCGCAATGATAAACATTGGTTAAAACAGGGCGGCAACAAACTGCTCTGGATCAAATTCCCGGAGGTCGCCGATTTTTTCCCCGATCCCGATATACTTTAGCTGGATTGGAAGAGAGCTGCTTATGCTGACGACTATGCCCCCTTTGGCTGTTCCGTCAAGTTTTGTAACGGCAATGCCGGTAACGCCGAGCTCATCATGGAATACTTTTGCCTGGGGCAGAGCATTTTGGCCGGTTGTTGCATCGAGTACCAGCAGGATTTCATGCGGCGCATCCGGCAGCTTTTTAGAAATGGTCCGCTTGATCTTTTTAAGCTCCTCCATCAGGTTTATCTTTGTGTGAAGCCTTCCTGCAGTGTCTACAAGCACGACATCAACCCCCCTGGCAATCGCTGCTTCTATGCCATCGTATGCAACAGCGGCGGGGTCTGCATTATCCCTGTGCTTTACTATTTCTGCGCCCGCTCTATCAGCCCATATTGAGAGCTGTTCTATTGCCGCCGCCCTAAAGGTATCAGAGGCGATGATCAGAACCTTTTTTCCTTCACAGGCATATTTTGCCGCCAGTTTCCCTATGGTAGTGGTTTTGCCGACACCGTTAACACCTATTACCATTATGATGTGAGGTTTGGAGACGATCTTTCCAGATGATGGGACCGGCGAATGCTTATTAAGAATAGAGAATATTTCCTCTTTCAGCGCATCTTTCAGTTGATCGGGACCAGATATTTTCACAGTTTTTTTTGAAATACTTTCTATAAGACGCATGCTAGTCTGAACTCCTATATCAGAAGTAATCAGAAGCTCTTCAAGCTCTTCTAACAGATTATCATCAACTTTTCTGTTGCCTGTAAAAAGCAGGTCAATATCTGTTGTAAGAATTTCACGGGTCTTGGTCAGCCCTTTTTTTAAGCGTTTAAAAAAACCGATGGGTTCTGCTGATTGATTATCTTTATTCTTTTTTAACCGGTTAAAAGCCATAGTTAGCTTCGCTTCGCTACGCCAGATTTACTGAAACAATCTTTGAAATGCCCTGTTTTTCCATGGTAACACCGAACAGCATATCAGCGAATTCCATAGTCCTTTTATTATGGGTGATCATGATAACCTGGGATTTTGCTCCAATAACTTTCAACAGATCATTAAATCGCAAAATATTGGAGTCGTCAAGCGGCGCATCGATTTCATCCATGAGGCAGAAGGATGTAGGCTTAATTAAGAATATGGAGAAGATAAAGGCAATAGCGCTAAGGGCTTTTTCTCCTCCGGAAAGAAGACTTATTCTGGTAAGTTTTTTCCCACGCGGATGGATCATCAGCTCCACCCCTGTTTCAAGCGGCTTATCCGGATGTGTGAGTATGAGTCTGGCTGAGCCTCCATCAAAAAGACGTGGAAATACCTCATCGAGTTTCGCATTAATCAGGTTGAAAGTATTAATAAAGCGCTCTTGCGTAATTTTGTTTATTTTCTTAATTACATTTTGAAGATCCTCCAGCGCTTTAACCAGATCGTCATGTTGCTTATTCAGGAAGTCAAAACGGGTCTCGATCTGTTCATATTCCTTAATGGCTCCAAGATTGACATCGCCGATATTTGCAATCTTTTTTCTATACTCTGCAAGCTCATCTTCCATTTTATCTACAGGCATTTCCGGACGTTCAGATGAATCCGGCCTTAGCTGCGTGAGGGGTTTATGATAAAGTTCCGTCAGGCGGTTTGAAATGGTCTCCTGTTTTATATGACGCTGTGATTGCTCAAGTTCAATCATTCGGATTTTTTGCAAGACCTCTTCACGCTTGCTGTGCATATCTGATACAATGCTGTCGCTTTCCTGCAGTTTGGCGGCTATGCTTTGATACTCAGTCTCATTGCTTTCAAGCGCCTGCTCAAGGGATTCCATATCATCATACATGCTGGAGAGGCTCTGCTCATATTCAATAATTTTTTGTTTGAAAGCTTGTCTGTTTTGATTTTTTTGTTTAAGCTCCAGGGAAAGCTGCCGGAGCCGCTTTACTCCGTCATCAGAAAATTCTTCAAGCCGCCTTAAAGTATTATTGCTGTTTTCCAGTCTCGCATTTAAGGCTGTTAACTCAAGATTGAGATCAATGACACTTTGATTAAAATTCTCCATTTCAGAAGATGCTGAGTCGATTTTTTTTGATGTTTCCGCAACCTTGTCCTGAGCGGTTTTTACACTGTTTGTGATTTCAGACAGCTCTTTGTTGTATTTGGCTATTTCTTCATCAATGTCGCTCTTTTCGCCCAGAAGCTGATCCTGCTCGAGACATACGATTTCAAGATGATTACGGGCATGCTTCAGATCCTCTGTTATCTTGTAAAGGGACTTCTCTGCTTCGATTTCATTTTGCCTAACAGTGTTTTTGTGCTCTATCTCCCTTTGCATGTTGCTTTCAATTTTGCGAACTTCGGTTTCCAGTTCTTTTTGGTCATTACGGGCGGTTATCAGTTGCTGGTCCAACCTCTTCATCTGTCGGTCAAGTTCTTTGAGCTTTTGTTTTTTCGCAAGGATGCCGATTCCATTGTCTTTGCTTCCACCGATCATAATCCCCTGATGGGAGACAATATCGCCGTTTTTGGTAACAATAGTTTGCAATAGACCATTGTTGTTATATGTTGTTATGGCTTCTTCGATATCAGAAGCAACAACTACATGCCCTAAAAGGGCTTCAATTATTTTTTCAAATCCCTGCCTTATAGAAATATGATTTATCAGCCTTTTTTGAACATCCGGCATTTTTTCGTGCTTGCGATCTATTTGCTTGATGGATGAAACCGGAATAAACCCGCTACGACCAGCGCTGGTTGATTGAAGATAGTTTATAGAGCAAAGCCCCGCTTCTTGATCCTTTACAAGAATGTATTGAAGGGATTCTCCAAGGACCGCTTCTACCGCAGTTTCAAAGGAGGGTTCCGGCTCGATAATATCCGCTATCAGGCCGATGGCATTAGCAGCAAGTTTATGTTGGTTTTCCTGCGTTTTGCTGCTTTGCTCCCCGGGGGTTTGGTCTTGAGCTTTCATTATGGCTCTGACGCCGTCTTTGTACCACTCAAAGTTATCTTCCATTTTTTTTAAGGTTAAGTATTGCGATCTGGCTTTATTGCGTTCAAGATCCAGGGTCTGGACCAGTTTAACCTGTTTACCAAGCAGATTGTTTTTTTCAACGAGCCGCTTCTGCAAGGCGTCCATACGCCTGTTTATCTCTCCAACTTCAGCTATTAAAGAATTAAGCCGGCTTTTGGCTTTGCTTTTCAAGCGTTGTGTCGATATTACCTTCCTGCTTGCAGCCGCCCTTTCCTCTTTGATTCTTGTTAGATGCCTTTTAAGGCTTTCCTTGTTGTTTGCGGCGTTTTGATAAATGTTTTTATATCGCGCTTCCCGGGCAACCATGTCCATAAGGTTTGTTTTATAAGCTTCTATCTTCCGGCTAAGCTCTGATAATTTATCGCTACTTTCTTGCGATGCAGACCTTTTCCGGCTTAACGAATATGTAACATTTTGCATTTCCTCTTTCAGGCTTTTATTCTGATTTTTAACCTGAGCGATTTCGGATAAAATATTTTGGGTTTTTTCTTCCAGATTTTTACGATCAACCTCAAGTTCTCCGGCTTCATTGCCGAGCCTCTTAATATCTTTGCGGAGATGGTTCAGATCATTTTCCATTTTGTCTATAGCGCGTTGGTGTTCAAATTTACGGGCTTTTTGATCCGAAATTTCCTGTATTTTTTGTGAGCGCTGGAATTTAATTTCTTCTACAGCGGCATCGAGTTTCTTTAGTTTTGATGTATGCTCAATCTTTGTGTCATTAAGGCTCTTTAACAAAAAGTCGGTTTTTTCTATCTGTCTGGTGTAATCATCATAATAATGCAGCGCAATGAGAACGTCTAACTGCATGATGTTGTATTGATGATTTTTGTAAATTTCGGCCCTTTTGGCCTGACGTTTTAGGCCGGCCATCTGCCGCTTTACTTCGGCAATTATATCTGCAACACGTAAAAGATTCTGTTTGGTGCTCTGTATTTTTCGAAGAGCTTCATTTTTTTGGTTTTTATAACGGGTAACTCCTGCCGCTTCCTCAATAAAAACCCTTCTTTCTTCTGGTCTTGCTTCAGTAATTGCGCCTATATTCCCCTGTTGAATTACGGCGTACGATTTTGCTCCCATGCCGCTTCCCAGAAATATATTATGTATGTCCTTGAGGCGGCAGGCATGTTTGTTTATTGAATAGACGCTCTCGCCTGACCGGTAAAGGCGTCTTGTTAAAATAATTTCCGTAAAGGCCCTTAATTCTTCAGGTAATTCTTCAGGAGCATCGCCATTGTCGTTAGTAATTGTTAAGGAAACCTCTGCCATGTTCAATGAAGGTTTACCGTTTGAACCGGCAAATATGACATCTTCCATAGATTTTCCGCGGAGTTGCTTTACGCTTTGTTCTCCCATAACCCATCTTAGAGCATCAACTATGTTGCTTTTGCCGCAACCATTGGGGCCGACGACTGCGGAAACACCGGGATGAAATTCGATGCAGGTTTTATCAGGAAATGATTTAAATCCTGCTATTTCCAACTTTTTAAGTTTCATGCAGGGAAATCTCCTGTGTTATTGGTTTAAGGTCTCAAAAAAACATTTCTATTTAAATGAAAAGTAAATAGCAGAAAATAGTCGCTTTGTAAAGCGAAAAGCACAAATTGCTGTATAATTTTGTTGCATAAATACAATATATGGTATAATATTATTAATAAGAGTTTAACATTAATCTTGCACGTAAAAATTAACTGTGATAGTTTTATTGGTAATTGTTCACGGTTTACAGTTATCGGTTCACGGTTGAAAAAACTGTGAACTGTGAACCGACAACCGTGAACGGTTACTTTTATTGTTATGAAACAGTATGTAATTGATGAGCTGAGACCAGCAGATTATGAAAAGATCCGGGCTTATCTGGATAAGAATCTTGATGCTTCCGGTATAGATGGCATTTACTGGATACCACTTGACAGGGACATTCTTAGCAATATCCAGGCAGAGCATACCGAATGTCAGCCATTTTATTTTGCTATTAATTTAGAATCAACGATTATAGCCTGCGAACTTCTGGTGCGCAGTAAAAATATAATTAGATGCAACTGTATCGGCTATGCAACAGAAAAACAGCGTAACTGGTTTATCCAAACTGTTGACGCTATATTCGAGAAGCTTGAAATCAAAATATGATCAACGGATATCACTATGATACGAACCCCGTTAATTGCTATATGGGTTGTGCTTGTAACAATTTTTTTCAGTAGTTCGGCAATTATTGCTTCCTTTATAACAAAAAATGGTGATATGTCGAATAAGATTGCGGCAATATGGGCGCGATTTATACTTGCTGAGAGCTGTATCAAGGTTAAAGTTATTGGTCTTTCCAACATAGATCCTTCCAAGTCTTACATATACATGTCCAACCACCAGGGAAACTTTGATATTCCAATTCTTCAGGCTTATCTTCCTGTTCAGTTTAGATGGCTTGCAAAGGCGGAACTTTTCAAAATACCTATTTTTGGCTATGCTATGGGAAAGGCAGGCCATATAAGCATAGACCGATCCGATCGCAAGTCTGCATTTAAAAGCTTAAGCAATGCGGCAAGGATTATTCGAAACGGAGTTTCGGTTTTAATTTTTCCAGAGGGCACTCGCAGCTCTGATGGAAATATCAGACTCTTCAAAAAGGGTGGTTTTATCTTAGCTGTTGATTCCGGCGTGCCGATTGTTCCGGTTGTTATTCATGGTTTATGGCCGCTTATGCTTAAAAACAGGGTTTTTGTAAGACCAGGGAATGTGCTGTTAGAGATAAAGAAGCCGATTGAATCAGCAGAGTATACCAGGAAGACAAAGGATGATCTTCTGAAGAAAGTCAGGCATGTCATTTGTGAATCATTTTATAAAGGGATTGAGGGATTGAGGGATTGAGGGATTGAGATTAGCAGAATACCTTCAATTCCCAAATTCCTCAATTTATCAATCATGTCTTTCCTTTGTGTCTTGGTGGCTGAACTGTTACGAAAAGAGAGATCGTAATGTTAAAGATAATACCGTTGGGCGGGCTGGGAGAAATCGGCCTAAATATGATGGTCTTTGAGTATGGTGATACCCTTTTTGTAGTTGATGTGGGGTTAATGTTTCCTGAAGACTATATGCTGGGCGTTGACATTGTAATCCCTAATTTTGATTATATCAGACAGCATAAGTACAAGCTTTCAGGGATTGTTTTAACACATGCGCACGAAGATCATATCGGGGCTTTGCCTTATCTGCTCAGGGAAATAAACGTGCCTGTTTTTGGGACTCCCTTTACTCTGGGTATCGTAAAGCACAAACTTGAAGAGCATGGTGTCCTGTCAACCGCATCATTGCATGAAGTTTCTCCAGGCGAAAAACTTAAATTAGGTGTTTTTGAACTTGAGTTTATCCGTGTTTGTCACAGCATTGTGGATGGAGTGGGTCTTGCCATCAAAACCCCTTTTGGTCTCGTTGTCCACACAGGCGATTTTAAAATCTCTCAGACCCCGATTGACGGCTTAATGACCGACGTAAACAGGTTTGCCCAATGCGGCGACGAAGGTGTTATGCTGCTGATGTCGGATTCAACAAATGTTGAAAGGGAGGGGTATGCTATCTCAGACCAGAAGGTAGGTGAGACACTTTCAAAGATTACCGAACAGAGTAGCGGGCGAATGATTGTCGCCCTTTTTGCTTCCAGCATTACCAGGATACAGCAGATAATCGATATTGCAAAGGCAGAAGGCAAAAAGATCGTTTTTGACGGAAGAAGCATTAAAACAAATGTAAGGATTGCAAAAGATTTTGGTTATATGCGCGTCCCTAAAGGGATGGAAATCGATGTTAAGCAGATTAAGGACTTTCCGGATAATGAAATAATTGTAATTACTACCGGAAGCCAGGGAGAACCCATGTCGGCCCTTTCGCGAATGGCTGTCGGCAGACATGCCCAGATAACAATCAAGGAGGATGATACGGTTGTTCTTTCATCAAAATTCATTCCGGGAAACGAAAAGGCGATTGCTAAGATTATTAACAGCCTTTACAGACGAGGGGCTGATGTTATTTATGAGAAGATATCTGATATCCACGTATCAGGCCATGCTTTTCAAGAAGGATTAAAGCGGATGATCAATTTGACGAAGCCGAAATATTTTGTTCCGATTCATGGGGAATTCAGGCATTTAATTCTTCATGCACGGCTGGCTGAGCAGGTTGGTATTTCAAAGGACAGGATCCTTTTTGCTGAAAACGGTCAGATAATTGAGTTTGATGAAAATGGGGGGAGAATTCAAGAAAAAGTTGTAACAGGCCACGTGCTAATTGACGGCAAAGGCATTGGGGATGTAGGCTGGAGCGTGCTTAAGGAAAGGCGTATCCTGTCAGAGGACGGCATTGTTACCATAACCATGGCCTTTGACGAAGAAACAGGAATTGTGGTATACGGGCCTGAAATTGTTTCCCGTGGTTTTGTGTTTGAAACCAAAACAGGGCATCTTCTGGAAGATGCACAGTGTGTTGTCTTAGAGATTGTAGAAGAAATGGCGCCTGAGACGCCTGATCGGACTGACAAGATACGATCGATGATTCAAAAAGCCTTAAGGGAATATTTCTATTTTACAATAAAACGACGTCCGGTTATACTAACTTTTATTGTGGAAATATAATAAAAAGGGATTTAGGAATTGGGGAATTTAGGAATTTAGGGATTGAGGAATTGAGGAATTGAGGAATTCAAATCAATATAATAATACCTTCAATTCCTAAATTCCCTAATTCCTAAATCCCTAAATAAAAGAGACTTATGCGTAAGGAAATTATAGGAATTTTGCTGTTTTTTCTCGTTATTTTTATGCTGGGCAGTCTTTTGTCTTACAGCCCCGCAGACCCTTCGATTCACAATGCAAAGGCCTTAGGCTCTATCCACAACCTTTTTGGAACATTTGGATCCCATTTGGCAAGCGTTTTTATAGGTCTGTTTGGGCTTGGAGCATTCTGGCTTCCGGTTTTATTACTTTTTGCGAGCATTCATTTTTTTTGCAAGCATCACCGCAGAGCAGTTGTTTTGACGATAGTCGGCGGCATTCTGCTGGTTATAACAACCGGAAGTCTTCTGGCATTTCAGCAAAACCATTACCTCATTTTTGGAAGTAAATTTTCATCAGGCGGCATAATCGGCGTTCCGCTAAAATCATTTCTTGTAAAATATGCCAATTCCACAGGCGCTGTTATTATACTAATCCTTGTGTGGATAATCGGTTTTATTTTAGCAACCGGTTTTTCCATGATTAATTTTATAAGGCTCTGTTGGAGGATGGCCATTGTTGTTTCAAACCGCATAAAAACATTAATTGTTATATGGAAAGAACGGAGAGCAAAGGCCAAAAAGCTTTCAAAAATAAAAAAGGAGCATAAGAGTAAAAAAGAAAAAAGAGTACGGATAAAAATACCTGAAGCAAAGCATATTAAAAATACCCCGGTTCCAAAACAGGAAGTATTTAAATTCATGCGTGACGAAACAGGGTTTCAGTTGCCTTCTGTCAATTTGCTTGACAACCCTCAATCTCCGCCGATTTCCGCCAATGATGAAAACTTACAAATGCAGTCAAAACTTCTTGAAAAAAAGCTGGAAGATTTTAGCGTCAAAGGAAAAGTTATCGCTATATTGCCAGGCCCTGTTGTTACAACCTTTGAATATGAACCTGCCCCGGGTGTGAAGATTAACAAAATAGTCGGCTTAACAGACGATCTGGCTCTCGCCCTTCGAGCGACAAGCATCAGGATCGTGGCTCCTATTCCCGGGAAGGCGGCAATCGGAATTGAGATCCCGAATAGCACAAGAGAGACAGTTGGATTTAAGGAAATTATTATCTCCTCTGTTTTTGAAAAATCCAAGTCTTACCTGACCATCTGCCTTGGGAAGGATATTGTCGGCAACCCTGTTGTATCGGATCTGCATAGCATGCCGCATCTGTTAATTGCGGGCGCCACGGGAACAGGCAAGAGCGTGGGCTTAAATGCCATGATTTGCAGCGTATTGTACAAAGCAAACCCGGAAGATGTAAAATTCATCATGATTGATACAAAAAGGATAGAGCTTTCAAGTTATGATGGTATTCCGCACCTTATTACTCCTGTGGTGACAGATGTCAAAAAAGCGACCAATGCGCTATTCTGGGCTGTGCATGAAATGGAAAAGCGATATGAAATGCTTTCCGAAAAGAAAGCAAGAAACATAAATCAGTATAACAGGAAGGTAGAAAAGGAAATCAGGAAAGCAGAAGGGGATTACCTGAAAAAAATGCCGTATATCGTTATCGTAATTGATGAGCTTGCAGATCTTATGATGGTGGCTTCACGGGATGTCGAAGTGGCATTGACACGACTCGCACAGATGGCCAGGGCAGCGGGGATTCATTTATTGCTTGCCACCCAGAGGCCTTCAGTGGATGTTCTGACAGGCATAATCAAGGCAAATTTTCCTACCCGTCTTTCTTTTCAGGTTTCATCCAAGACGGATTCAAGAACTATAATTGATGCAAACGGGGCGGAGAATTTACTGGGAAACGGAGATATGCTTTTTGTGCCTCCTGGAACGGCCGGCCTTCAGCGAATCCACGGGGCATTAATATCAGAGGGAGAGATTGCAAGGATTACGGAGTTTTTGAAAAACCAGAAAAGACCTGAATATGATCGGGCTGTAACAGAAAGGGTTGTCAAAGAAAAGGAGGGATCAGACAATCAGGAACATGACGAAAGATATGATGATGCCATAGCTCTCATTACAAAGACAGGGCAGGCATCGATATCTATGATTCAGCGTCATTTGCGCATAGGATATAACAGAGCGGCGCGCATTATTGAAACGATGGAAAAAGAAGGAATCGTCGGCCCTTCAGATGGCGCCAAGCCAAGGGAAGTTCTTGTTCGCGGATATGATAAACTGCCATGATGAGATTATATACAAAACAAATTTGATGGTATTGTAAAAAGTCAGATTTGTTCGCTCCGTGAGCATTTTTGGGATTCAGATTAATCCTGTCTAAATTGCAAGAACTCGGCCTAACGGCCTCAAACAGCCTGCAATTTTTAACGCCAGGTTCAATCTGAATCTTTTTCCAAAACTGCTCAACCTCGCTTACAAATGACTTTTTACCAATTCATCAAATTTGGGTTGATTGATGCAATCAATGCCTGGTCTGATTCGCTACTAAAAGGATAATATAGTGTTAATATGAAACATCTGGAGAAACTCATTAGGCAGATTGCAAGCCGTATAAATACTATTCTGCTTAAACACGGATTTGATGCGGATTTGCATATTCGAAAATGTATTCCTTTGGATAAACTGAACAAATTTTATGCTTTTTACGGAATTACATCATTTCATCCACCTGGGTTTTATTTCAGACACTCCAACCTTGCAGGAAGCTATTTTCTTGGCAAATGCTCAGTCGAAAACTCAATCCTGTATAAAAGCGACATCAGGGGGGACGAACTAAAGGCTAAGGGAGATATATTTCATCACCAGGGATCAGATATTGTGATGTATGACGATGAAGTGATTAGAATTAAAGGCAGTTTTTTAATCAAAACCCTGGTTCATAATTTTTCTCACAATCCGGACAATCTTGAAGAATTTTTAATATTGAGCACAGTATCCATGCATTATGCGAACATTCATGGTTCTCCGGTTGAGGGGTCTTTTTTAGGCCCATTTAGCACCATTGATTTAACATCTCTTCATAATTGCGTTGTCGGAGCTTATGCTTATTTACAGGCAGGAGAGGTGTCTAATAAACTGATTAAGCCTGGACAGATCCGTGTCAGCAATGGAGATATGTTTGATTTTAGTTATCGTTTTTCTTCCAAGGCTCTTGACAATTATATTTCCTCTGAACCGGGCAAAAGGCCACGGGGCATTTTTATTGACTTTATAGAAAACCGGAAAAAGGATTTTCAGAATCTATTCGATGTTGTTTATCTCAAGACTTCAGACAAGATTCCTGACAGCGCCTCAGTTAATAGATATGCTGTCATAAAAGGAGAGACCCATATCGGCGAAAATGTTCTTGTGGCCCAGAGAGCATATCTTGAAAATGCCTGGCTCGGGAAGGGAGCCAATGCTCAGGAAAACTGTTATATTATTAATTCCCGCCTTGCAGGGAGCAATGTAACCGCTCATGGCGCTAAAATTATTCATGCGCGGCTTGGGAACAAAGTATTTGTCGGTTTTAATTCATTTCTGCAGGGAAGGGCTGATTATCCTTTGACTGTCGGCAAAGAAACCATTATAATGCCTCACACAATAATCGATCTGCAAGAACCCCTGAATATTCCTCCCGGCCATCTTGTATGGGGTTTGATCAAGAAGCAAAAGGACCTGAAAAAACACAGCATATCCCTTGTCGAGCTTTCTATGATTAATGGAGAATTAACTCGTGGTTTAATGCATTTCAAGGGCAGTGGATCAGCCTTTGTCAACGCCTTCCAGGATCGGATTGAACATATACTGGCGGCAAACGGCGCATATTTTGACGGCAGGAAAAACAAAGGACATGCCCAGATGGAGCGGAATATCTCCTTTAATATTATACAGCCATATCCACGCGGACCGCTTGAGGGCCTTTATCCCACGATAGCCATTCATTCCTGAAATTGAGGATATCGGATATGTTTAACCGAATCGGACTGAGCATACGGATTTACGCGATTTTAATTGCTCTTGTTTGTATTGCTATTGCCGGCGGCAATCGTTCCCGTGCAGCAAAACTCCTGGGCATTTCCAAGCCTACCTTGCATTCAAAGATTGAAAAATACAATATCAAACTCAAAACATCTGTTGAAGAAGACCTGTCTTAATCCGGAGTCTTCAGGAGCCCCAAAAGGCCTGTTGCGGTTTCTGCCGAAAAATTAGCACAAATATGCATTTTGGCAACAGCTCGTTTGTCTTGGGTGATAAAGCCGTTGACTTTTAACTGGCTATTTTATAAAATAATTTATAAATATTTATTTTTTTCTGCCTCTGTCCGAGAGCAACTCATAGGCAGAGAAATAGGGCGAAAACAGATGGAAAAGGGTAAGCTTGTTGGAGTTGTCTCTGACAGGGATATAAAAAAAGCATCCGCCTCAAAAGAAAAAGGATTGTTTACTAAAGATAACAACCAAAATTAAAAAATTAAGCTACAAGGAGGTTTGATATGAAGGAATTTAATAAAATTTTATTTCCCCTTGATCTTTCAGAAGCATCTCCAAAACTTGTTCCTTATGTAACGCTTATGGCCCGGAAATTTGGATCGGAAGTTCATCTTTTATTTGTGGCCCGTGTTTTTGAATATTTCTCCGGCATTTATGTTCCTCACCCTTCTATAAGCAAGTTTGAAGATGAAATAGTGGAAGGAGCGAAGAAACGCCTTAAAGAATTTACGGAAGAATATTTTTCCGATTTTCCGGAGGCCAGATCGGAAGTGGTGGCAGGAGATATCTCGGAAGAAATTTTAAAATATACAGTATCTAAGGGTATTGATTTGCTTATCCTGGGAACTCATGGCAGGAAGGGGCTGAAAAAGGTGGTTTTCGGCTCTGTGGCGGAAAGGGTGTCAAAAGCCTCTCCCGTGCCGGTTCTTCTTGTAAATCCTTATAAGACTTCCTGATCTGAAGCAGGAAAAAGGCAGATACGCATTTTATAAAAACACCGGGACTTGCACGTGTAAAGGAGGTATATAATCATGTTGGTCAAAAACTGGATGAGCAAAGTAGTTGTAACTATTGAATCTGACGATTCTATCCAAGCTGCTATGAAGCTGTTGAAACAGCATAAAATTCGTATGCTGCCGGTTACTAAAAAAGGCAAGCTCGTCGGTGTCATTACAGACAGGGATATAAAAAGGGCCTCAGCCTCTGATGCCACAACTCTGGAGGTTCATGAACTCCTTTATATTATTTCTAAAATTAAGGTTAATGAAATCATGAGTGACAGGCTCATTACGGTTCCTTTTGATTATACCGTGGAAGAGACAGCAGAGGTGTTGCTACATAATAAAATATCCGGTGTTCCTGTGGTTGATCATGATGGTAAAATCGTGGGTACCATTACCCAAACAGACCTGTTCAGAGTAATTATCACGCTTACAGGTGTCGGGGAAAAAGGAATTCAGTTTGCATTTCAATTAAAAAATCGACCCGGTTCTATCAAGGCTGTTGCCGATATAATCCGGGGATATGACGGCCGCATAGTAAGTATTTTAAGCTCTTATGAACGAGTGCCTGAAGGGTATCACAATGTTTACATTCGCATGTATGGCGTTGAGCGGTCAAAACTTCCTCAACTTATTGAAGCTTTAAAAGCAAAGGCGACCCTTCTTTACATGGTGGACCACGATGAAAACATAAGAGAGATCTATTAATATGGATTATTTTCAAAAGAGTTAGTAGGATTATAAAGATTTTAATTAAGTCAGCCCTTCTTGCCTTACGGACGGGATCAGCTCCGCCCCTGTTAAAACTGAAGCACAGGTAATTCTCCTGCGATTTTTGGCCGAAAGAAGCCTCAACAGTGGAAAAATGAAATCCGAATCTCCGCCTACATTTTAAGATTTTTCAATTATAATTGAAGAATCCTGCAGCAAGCTACGGGGACTGCGCTCGCTGTTGCAGTTTAAAAATATCTCGCAACCGTGAACTGTGAACCTAAGTAGTTACAAATGGATTTAGAAAACAAACTCAAGCTCAACAAAGCCGCCTTAATTATTTCCTGGTTTATAGCTTTTTTGTGTTTTATCTTAACGCTTATGATGAGCATTCAAAAAACCCATGTCGGTGCTAACAGCCTGTTCTGGATTCAAGGAGCGGGTATTTTTGCTCTTCTAACAGGAATGGCCGGGGCCTTATTTTATGATCAATGGCGTTTCCGCATCCTTCAAAATCAGATTTCAGCCCAGTTCAAAAAACTCAAGCGATATGAAGAGAGATACAGGAGCCTGGTGGAAAGTGCAGAAGATTTTATATTTACAGTTGATGGCTCAGGCCGTTTCCGATCATTAAACAGCTTTACTGCTGCTTTTTTCGGGGGCACTCCTTCCCAATTTATTGGTCAGCCTCTGTCAAACCTTTTTTCAAAAAAAGTTGCCGAAAAACAGATAGACATTATTAAACATGTTTTTCAGGTTGGGAAAAGTGTCCGTGATGACTTTATGGTAACAACAGGGGAGCATCAGGTTTTGCTTAACGCTAATTTTATGCCGCACAAAGATGAAAAAGGAAATGTGCGATCTGTTCTTTGCATTGCAAAAGATATAACTGAGAGTAAGAAATTAGAAAACCAGTTGGTTAATACTGAAAAACTTGCTTCAATGGGAACCTTAGCTGCAGGGGTTGCACACGAGATTAATAATCCGCTCGCTATTATCCTGGGTTTTGCCGATCTTCTCCTGGAAAAATGCGAAAAAAACAGCCGACTTTATCAAGACCTGAAAACCATTGAACGCCACAGCCTTCATTGTAAGGCAGTAGTGGAAAACCTGCTGAGATTTGCCCGTCACGGGGAGGGCCTTTACGAATACTGTGATATCAACGAAGCTATCAGAAATATCATGGATGTGGTTAAACACTCATTGGACATGAATGATATTGAACTTCGATTAAATCTGGCCCCTGATCTTCCTGAAGTTAAAGGCGATTTGCGACAGATGCAGCAGGTAATACTGAACCTGATCAATAATGCCGCAGCCTCAATGAAAAATGGAGGTATATTGTGGATAAGTTCAGCCCTTGATGCAAATAATGAAAAGGTAGTTGTTATTGTCCGCGATAATGGACATGGTATTTTGCCTGAATATATGGATAAAATTTTTGATCCATTTTTTACAACAAAGAGCAAAGGGGAAGGCACGGGTTTAGGCCTATCTGTAAGTCATGGCATTATAACTAAGTACGAGGGGGCTATTACCTGTGAAAGCAATACAGCCAATTCCGGCAGCAATCCAAAAGGAACAACTTTTACCATTACACTCAGGATTAAACAGGACTAATTATGATGGCGTCGTAAAAAGTCCCATCTACTGCGTTGTAGTATTTTTTCAGATCCTCGACATACTATAGGTATGCCTTCGGCCCTGAAAAACTACTACGCCTTGTATATGAACCTTTTTACTTAGCCATCTATAGTTAAATTTGTGACTTTTTACGAGGTTATCAATTATGGATGAAAGGATTTTAATAGTTGACGATGAAAAGGATATGCTTGTTCTTTTAAAAAGAATAATTGAAGAAAAAACCAACCATATTGTTGAAACAGAATACGATCCTTTGAAGGTAGTAGAACTGCTGAGAAAACATCAATTTAATATCATAATAACTGATTTAAAAATGCCAAAGATGGATGGGATGGCTATCCTTGACAGGGTAAAAAATATTCAACCCTATGCAATTGTGGTAATTATGACAGCATATGCCACTATTGAAACTGCAATAGAAGCAATCAGAAAAGGCGCTTTTGACTATATATCCAAGCCGTTCCGTAAAGAACGGATACTTATGACAATTGACAAGGCCATGGAATGGCAAAAGCTCACCCAGGAAAATATAACTCTTAGAAATTCCCTTAAACAAAAAAAAGGATTTCCTCCAATTATCGGTTCAAGCCCCTCTATTATGTCAATTACAAAAATGATTGCTCAGGTGGCCAAATCAACAGCTACGGTTCTTATAAGCGGAGAAAGTGGTACAGGGAAAGAACTGGTAGCAAAAGCCATTCATTATCACAGCAACCGTAAAAACAAACCTTTTATAACGGTCAACTGTACTGCCATGCCTGAACAAATTATGGAAAGCGAGCTTTTTGGTCACGTCAAGGGCTCCTTTACCGGCGCATGGAAAGATAAAAGAGGAATTGTTCAAGAAGCAGACCAGGGCACTCTTTTCTTAGACGAAATAGGAGAGCTGAATATGGCGATGCAGGCCAAATTGCTTCGGCTCCTGCAGGAAGGGGAATACAAGCCAGTCGGAGGTCTAACAATAAAACAAGTAGATATCCGTTTTGTAGTTGCCACCAACCAGGATCTTAAAAAGCTAATTGAAGCAAAACAATTTCGAGAAGATCTTTATTACAGGCTTAATGTTATTAATTTACACCTGCCCCCTTTAAGAGATAGAAAAGAAGACATTTCGATTTTAGCACACCATTTTCTCAAAAAATTCAATTTCTTAAACGATAAAAAAATAAGTGATATTGCCCCTGAGGCAATATCAGCGCTAATGTCTAAAAGCTGGCCAGGGAATATCAGGGAACTGGAAAACTGTATTGAGCGCGGAGTTATCCTCTGCCGATCCGATACTATTAAAATCCCAGATATCCTGCCACAAGAACCTGTAGCGCATACTTCCCCTCTTTTTGATCACAACATTTATACACTTCCATTTAAAGAAGCAAAGGAAATCATTATAAAGTCTTTTCATAACAAATATATTAACTGGATCCTTCAACAAAACAATGGTAATATTTCCAAGGCTGCCGAACAGGCTGAACTTCAAAGACAATATCTCCACAGGCTCATAAAAGAAGAGAATATTAACACTGAAATATTTAAATAAAATAGCTACTCACCCTATCCAGATGTAATCTAATTATTTCACCATCCTAACCCATTGATATTTCATAATCTATTTATCAAATCTTCATCCCCATACACCAATTACTGTAATCTGATAGTTTACAAAAAGTTTAAAATCCAAACACAATCAATAAAATTAATAAGCAATTAATAATCATTACAAGCAATTAAGATTTTATTCCCGCCGACTGATTTTTTGGCATCCGTATTGCTGTTATCTTATAAATTGTAACAGTTAAGCCACTAAGGCACAAAGAAGGGGAAAGAAAAAGAAGAGGAGACCCTTTTAAAAAAGGAATATAATGGAAAAACTAAAGGTTAAAGAAATCACTCTCCTAATAGATGAAAATCTTTCTACTGAACAATCTGTTTCTGTAGAGGACAAAATTACAGATGCAATCGAAGTCATGCTTAAAAACGATCTCGACTGCGTTGCCGTGACAAGCAAAGATAAAATTCTCGGCATGATAAAGCTTGAAGATGCGCTTAAAGTCATTGGATTAGAAGACGACCTGAAAAAAAAGGCGGCAAAAATTATTATCGTACAGGGACGCAAAATTATAATAGAGTAATACCTATAATTGAGCGATTTTTTAATGATTATTATCAAAATAAAGAAGGAAGGGAGGAAGTTGAATCATTGTATTTAAAACTTTGAAGTAAACTGATTGACATTGAACATATTATAACACCAGAGGAAAAGGAGAAATATTATTATGAATTTCTTTAAACAATTGGGCCGTTTTATGATGATGGGCGCAAGAGCCCATGCAAAATGGGAGCTTGATGTTTCTAATACAATACTTGGAGACAAAAAGCGGCTTATTATATTAGGGTTACTTACCATCCCTGTAATACTGGGTGGTATTGCTTTTGCAGATCAAATCGGCGGAGCCCTTCCCGAACTGCTTGGAGGCAAAAAGGCTTACAGCCCGGCTTTTTACAGCACCGGCATTTTCATCGTATCAATCCTTATCGGAATGGGTGCCGGCCTGATTACCGGCTGCATCGGAGCCGGCGGCGGATTCATTATCGCACCTGCTCTTATGAGCGCAGGGATCAAAGGCATCCTGGCTGTTGGTACCGACCTTTTTCACATCTTCGCCAAGGCGATAATGGGAAGCGTAATTCACAGAAAGTTAGGAAACGTTTCAGTACCGCTTGCCATAGTCTTTCTGATCGGGGCAATCATAGGCGCCACGGCCGGCGGACTTCTTAACCGCGTACTTTATGAAATCAACCCTGTTTTGAGCGATGCCTTTATCACAACTGTTTATTCACTTATGCTGGGTTTTTTGGGTATTTATTCTTTGACAGACTTTCTTAAGGCCAGAAAGGCTCCTGGTGCAGCAGATGAGGGTGCACATGGCGGAAAAATCGAAGGTGCCGATTTAGGCAGCCTTCCTCAAAAACTCCAGGCTCTTAAAATACCTCCTATGGTCAAATATGATTTCGATCTTGTACCGGGAGGCAGAAGCATTTCATGGGTATTTTTAGTGCTCAGCGGCGCTCTTGTTGGACTTGCAGCAGGTATTATGGGTGTTGGCGGCGGCTTTTTGACCTTTCCCATATTTGTCTATGTCCTGGGTGTTTCCTCTATGACAACCGTTGGAACCGACATTTTCCAGATTATCTTCACCGCCGGTTATGCTGCTATAAGCCAGTACGCCATATACGGATTTATTTTCTACACTTTGGCTATGGGTATGCTCCTCGGCTCACTGGTTGGTATTCAGATTGGCGCATTGGTCACAAAGGTTGTTCCCGGAATCACAATCCGCGGCTTTTACGCAACGGCAGTTTTGGCTGGTTTTGTAAATCGTATTTTTGCTTTGCCGGCCAAGTTGGGCGCTATGGATGTTATTCCGATATCACCGGGGCTTGGCGCTGCACTCGAGACTATCGGAGTCTGGGCATTCTTTATTGTTATAGGCGCGTTTTCGGTCTGGGTGATCGGAACCTTTCTTAAGAATATCAGAGTTCTTAAAGGAGAGGAGGTGAGATCATGATTGCGCATAAGAAAGAATTTTTTGGCGGCTTTGCGATGCTCTGTGGCTTTGTGGTTGTATTGGTACTAATATTTTCACCTATTTTCAAAGGCAAGAACGGTCTGGAATATCTGGATTTTCTGTATAACTCCATATCAAAAGGCTCGGCCTACTATATCCACAAGGTAAAGGAAGAAACCGATAAGTTCATAGGAAACAACGTTACAATGTCTCTGAAAATGGCGGACGAAAAGCAGGCGCAGCAGACAGCCATGCTGTTTACAGAAGGCGGGGCAACAGCAGATGTATCAGGAGCCCAGCTTAATGTATCAGGCGACCTTGGCAAAATCCTTGCAAATTGCCTGGTAGATGCCGATTTGATGTATTATAATGATGGGGCAAAGGTCTCAGGCAAATATGGATACAATGAGAGACAGGTTCTTTATAACTGGTGGAAGGCGCTTAAGGCGGCAGATAAGGACTTGAAAAAGCAGAAGCTGTTCAAAGAAGCCAAAACAGTTGCATCGGTTATAAAGAAGACCATTGAAACTTCATACAACTACTATAAAATCGAGCCCCAGAAAATTGGTGATAAAGTAGGGATCGTTATATTTTCTCTGATCTTCTATGTGGGTTACACGTTGTGGTATGGTTTTGCCATTCTTTTCATGTTTGAAGGATGGGGACTTAAGCTGGAACACTAATTCAATTAACATAGTCAAATAATTACAGGGTCATTTTGGCCCTGTAATTATTTGTTATCCAAGAGACTCCATAATATCATATTTTTTTATCTTTCTCCATAGAGTCGTTCTTGGAATGCCAAGAATTTTTGAAGCCCTTACCTTATTATAATTAGTAGCTTCAAGCACCCTTGTTATATGTGCTTTTTCTTCTTCATAAAGGGAAAGCAGTTCTCTGTTTCCAACTGTCTCTACTACCAGGTGGTCAAGATCCTCCGGCAGTTCGTTTTCATCAATCCAGACTCCTTCTCCCAGAGCAATGGCGCTTGACACCATGTGTTCAAGTTCTCGGACATTTCCCGGAAAAGAATATTTCATCAAGAGATCTTTGGCTTGTTTTGTAAAACCTTTAATCATTTTGCTGTAAAGTCTGTTATATTTATCTATAAAATGTTCTATTAATAGAGGTATGTCTTTTTTCCTTTCCCTGAGTGAAGGGACACGGATTTTGACTACTTTAAGACGGAAATAAAGATCTTCTCTAAACCTTCCAGCCTTGATCTCGTTTTCAAGCTCCTTATTTGAGGCGGATATAACTCTAATATCCAGGTCAACAGGGTTAGATCCTCCCACTCTCAGCAGTTTCTTTTCCTGAATTACTCTGAGCAGCTTTACCTGCATGGAAAGGGGCATCTCTCCAATTTCATCAAGAAAGACAGTGCCGCCCTGCGCTGCTTCTAACAAACCCACCTTGATATTTTCTGCGCCGGTAAATGCTCCTTTTTCATGGCCAAAAAGTTCATTGGATATCAATTCCTCCGTAAAACTGCCGCAATTAAAACTGATATATGGTTTGTCCTTCCTCGGGCTGCCGAAATGTATCGCCTTTGCTGCCAGCTCCTTACCAGTCCCGCTTTCACCCTGAATAAGAACATTACAGTTTACCTTGGACACTTTTTGAATTATTTTAATTAACTCACGGACAGGAGAACTGACGCCAATGATTTTTCGTATATTATCTTTTCTAAAAAGATCCTCCTTAAGCCATTTATTTTCGTGGACCAAACGCACCTTATCAACAGCGCGGTTTAATATCAATAAAACCTGTTCAGGTGTGAAAGGCTTTTCAATGTAGTAAAAAGCGCCTCGCTTAACCGCTTCAACTGCGCTTTCTATTGATGCGTAGCCGGTAATAATTATTACTTCTGTCTTGGGGTAATTCCCCTTGATCTTCTCTAAAACCTGCATGCCATCCATTTCCGGCATGTGTAAATCGGTGAGAATAATGTCGAATGGCGCTATTTTCATTCGATCGATGGCTTTTTGAGGATTTTGAAATGTTTCAACCTGGTAGCTACTTTTACTTATTTTTCTCTGCAGATTTCGCAGGACCAAAGGCTCATCGTCAATAATCGCAATACGTATCAATATATTCTTATCGTCTCTTTTCAACGACAAATTTCCTCCAATACCAATTTGCTTTTATTACCTTAGGTTTTGTTCAAAACTGCAGGAACAGTTCTAAAAGGGAGAGTTACCGTAAACCTTGTATATTTTCCTTCTTCAGTTTCAATACTGATCTGTCCACGATGCATTGTAATGATACCATGGGAAACAGAAAGACCCAGTCCAGTGCCCTTTCCCGGCCCTTTTGTGGTAAAAAACGGATCAAATATATTAGGCAAAATATGAGAGGGTATTCCGCAGCCATTGTCTTCTACCTGAACAGCCAAAAATTTAGGACTATCGGCTTTTTTAACATTTATTTTAATATTTCCTTCTTTTTCGACAGCATCTAAGGCATTAAGAATCAGGTTTAAAAAAACCTGCTTCAATTGCTGTTTATCCCCGCGTATACGAGGAAGGTCGGGCTGAATTTGAGTTTCTATTTTCACTCCGGATACTTTAGCCTGATTCAGCGTTAATTTAATTGTTTCGCCAACTAACGCCCCTAAATCAAGAGGTTCGGAGACAGACTCGCTTTCTCTTGAAAAATCCAGCAGATTACGAATTATACTTCGCGACTTGTCTGCTTCGTTAATGAGATCGTTTATCATTTCAAGCAGCCCATCTTCAGACAGGTTATTATGATCCTCAAGCATGGCATGTGCTGTGAGCATTATATTGTTTAGCGGATTGTTCAATTCGTGAGCCACACCGGCTGTTAAAGTTCCGATTGCTCTAAGCTTGTGGGATTCAACCATAGCAACTTCACGCGATTTAAGCTCTCTACACATTTGGTTGATAGCCACCTCTACTGCTGTAAATTCACCACGGTATTTACATATTGGCGGAACAGGAGAAAAGTCTCCTTTTGCTATTCTTTGAGTGCTTTCAATGAGGAGATTAAGGGGCCTTATCAATCTTTTTACGAGAAAACGTGCCAAAAAAATTGTTAATAACAAAACAACTGCAAAGCAGTAAATAGGGATCCTCTGAATAAGGTGGAGCATAGCATTCATGGAATTCTGCTCTTTATAAACCAGAGCAGCCGCTACTTTAACCATCTCAGCGCCATGTTTTCGCAAGGAAGTTTCGATCTTGTTTTTTTTTTCAGTATTTTCAATCCCATTTTTTTTTAACACCGTTAGATCTTGTAGATCTTGCAGAAGGCTCCTGTATTTCTCAAGGTGCTCAATCATGCCTGCTGTCTCTTCTGCCGATAAAACAGTTATGAACTTTTTCAGGTTTTGGGATAAAAAAGTTTTCGCATTACCGGCGCTCTGAACTGCATCTTCGAGATTTGTATCATACAAAAAATAGTTTTTTTCCCACCTCCTGGCCTGCGCAATTTCAAAAAGATATCTTTCAGAGGTTTGAACGAAGTGCATCTTCTTATCTATACTGCTTATGGCTATAACGGAACCAATAATAATAGCCATCGACAAAAAGGAGAAAAGAATAAACACCAGCAACAGATGTAGCCGAAGACTAAAACGTGGCCGTGCAAGCAGGTCCCGCCCCTCGGTATCGAGCGCAGTTTTTTTTTCTGAATTGTTTATAAAGCTGGATTTAAATTCAAGAGTATTTGTCATAACATGTATCTAATCGATTTTTATATTAATCAAAATTTAATATATTTCACGATAGTCTTGAAATATCAAGCAATAGATTTCCCCCTTCCAGAAATTTTTATGCTTTTGCTATAATTTTTTTATAGCCAAGTGAATCAGCTGCTTTTGCTATTACAGAACGAAGATTATCAGGCGTGAATGGCTTGGCAATCATATCAAAAGCACCTTTGTCCATAGCTTCACGAGCCAGAGCTACTGTTGCATAGCCTGTAATAATAATTACTTTAGTAATATCTGATTTTTTTCGCACTTCTTCCAGAATCTGTATACCGTTAACACTCGGCATCATTATATCGGTAATAACTATATCAAACTTTTTTTCGCGAATCCTGTTAAGAGCTTTTTTGGGATCTTCAAATAATTCAACATCGCAACCAACTTTCTTCAGAGCAGGCTTCAACCTGTTTCCAACTATAGCTTCATCATCCAGCAACAGGATATCTAATTTTTCTTTCATTTTTACCCCCCAATAGATATTAAATTAGCGTCCTTCGTGCGAGCTCTTAAATAAATTTTTGCTGTCTAAATAAGAGAATATATGAACAAATTATTGCCCATGAGCAACTGTTGAAAATAAATCATTATCTACATAAACTTCAACGTGTTTGACCCCTTCAAGTCTCATCACCTTTTGTTTCATTTCTAATACCTTATCCTGTGCCTTTTTCTTAACGGCTTTAGTATATATATATACAGTTCCTTCATCGGATTTTACCTGCATTTTTGAATCTATATCCGCCAGAGTCGCTCGTACACGACATGACATTGCAACATTTTTCATACATCTTAAGGAATATGTCAAGGGCTGAAATTTCTTGTGTTTTACGGTATTAATAATAGTTTCCAGAGCACCTTCCACATCATCATCCTGTATATGTCCGATATTTATTACCAGATCATATAAGTTCGGATCTGTAAGGTCTATATCGTAAACGGCCGCAGCCCATTTCTTTTGCTGATTATCTTCCTTGATAACTGTTTTACGTGCTTTCTGTTGAGATTCGCCATCCAATTTTGCTTTGTTCTTAATTCTATCCTCTAAATTAGCAATAATCTGAACTTTGAGCACATGAGATATTTCCTGGATAAATGGAAACCCGATAGCTCCATAATATACAATATTATTTTTTAATATATGTTCTGTGAGCACAGTATCTATATATATTATGTGTTGTTGTTTAGCCTGAGAGAACAAGCCAACAGTTAAAGGTATATCTTTAATAGCTTTAACCAGTTTTGATTCGGGAACACCAAATTCCCTGGAAACCAATGATAAAATAATTTCGCTATCTGCAAAATCGTATTCCATTCTTTTGGCAACACTTTTGGCTATTTGCTCGCCTTTGCTGTATGAACCTGCGGTAATAGTTATAATGGACACTTTTGTCCCTCCTCTAATACATTGTTATCTTAATGTTTTCAATAAATCATCCATGACCTTATTAAATGCCGTAAAAAAGATAAAGCATTCCGATTAGCACTGCTATAAATAATACAGTCATAATTCCACCCGCCTTTATAAAATCTACACTCCTATACCTGCCTGGCCCCATATAAAGTGCATTAACCTGATGCGTTGGCAGCATAAACGAATTAGAAGTCGCCAGGCCCACAACAAGGGCGGCTATCCTCGGATCAGTTCCCGCTGCCATGGCCATATTAACCACAAGCGGCACAAGAAGCACTGTGGCGCCCACGTTCGAAATAACCAGAGTAAAGAATGTGGAAAGTACTGCTATGGCCGTTAAAAGCACAACAGGAGAAACATCTCCTATTAAATTAAGAATAGTGTAAGCAATCCACGCTGCAGTGCCGGTCTTCTCGGTTGCAATGCCAAGGGGTATCAGGCCGGCCAAAAGAAATATTGTCCTCCAATCAACAGACTTGTATGCCTCGTCAATAGTCAAAACCCGGCAAACAATCATTCCAAAAGCTCCGGTCATAAGGCATACAGACAACTGAATTTTAAATATAATTATCATTATAAGAGCCACTGCCAGCCAAAAACCAGAAATTAAAGCCTTCTCAGGTTTGAGAGCTTCACTTACCGGAGTTGTAAAAATGAAATTGTGTCTTTGCTGTAAAATATTAAACCTCTCCCAGGTGCCATGAAGCAGTATTGAATCACCTGAGCGCAATACAAAATCTGACAGTCCGGAATAAAAAGCTTTGTCTGAGCGGTAAATCGCCAGGGGATTCACCTGAAATTGTTCCCAGAAGTGGGCTTTTCTGAGGGTTTTGCCGATCAGATCAGAACGTGGGGCAACAACCGCCTCAATTGTTCCGGATACAGCTTCTGACATTTCATTCTGAAATACATCTAATGAGTCTTTAATTTGCATACCCAGTTCTTTAGCCATTTTATCGACATTTTCCTGCAATCCATAAACCGCTATATCGCTGTCAGACCTTATCTCCATGTCCGGAGCAGCGGAAAAGACCTTAAAACCGTCCCTTCCGGCAATTGCAACCACATTCACCAAATATTTTTCTCTGATATCTTTAATAGTCAGCGGGTCCCTGAAATCGGTGAAATCATTAGGCACTTTTAATTCAAAATGATCGCCAATATCTTCGTAGGAGCTTTCTAAACCTTTAATAGCTTCATCAGAAGAAACACCATCACCAACTTTTCCTTTAGGCAGCACAAACCGCCCGAAAAGGATGAAGAATGCAATTCCTGACCCGACCAGCGCCAGGCCGATAGGCGACACATCAAAAAGTCGGAAGGGCTTAAGATTAAAGGGCGCCAGCAAATCGTTGAGAAGAATCAACGGGCTGCATCCAACCAGGGTGATAGTTCCCCCTAAAATTGCGCAAAAACCAATAGGCATGAGCATCCGGGAAAGCGATATGTTCATTGCTTTGCTCACGCGCTTAATAGCGGGAAGAAAAAGAGCCGCAGCTCCGATGTTCTGCATAAAACTTGAGATTCCAGCTACAGTGGCGCCCATTGCTATAATAATACGCGATGAGCTGTTGCCGGCTATTTTCATAACAGGCTTAACCACTCTGTTTATAACACCGGTTTTGTCAAGGCCGGCGCCTATGATAATAACAGCAATGATGGAAATAACTGCGTTGCTGCTAAAACCGGAAAAGGCCTCTTTAGGCGTAACTAAGTGGAGCAAAGGAAGTGCAACCGTCATTAGTATAGCTACCATATCAACGCGAATCCATTCGGCGATAAAAAGGAACACCGCCACTCCAATCATTATCATGACCAAAATCATTTCTGTTGTTAACACATTAGCTTCCATAACTACTCAATCTCCTTTTTTATCACATTTAATTTTCTTTATCTTTTTCCTTTACAGTCAATATACGGCATGACGTCATCTGAACCAGCAACGATATATTTTTATTTATTTTATTATAATGCTCGTCCTTTTTATCAGGAACGGCAATCACGATCTCAGCTATGCTCAAATTCCGCACGAACTCGCAGACCTTTTCAATGTATTCACCACGACACTCGTACTGTTCAATATTGATTCCTTCCATAGCGCTCCTGTCGATCAACAACTCTATTTTTCCCCTTATTCTCTTTTCTCTCTCCACTGCTTGCGAAACATCCGTCTTAAAATAATCTGGCTTGGCACTATCTTTTCTATATAAGAAAAGAAAAATTGGCTTAGAGCCGCTTCTCTTGGCGAATTCAACAGCATAGCGAGCCGCATTAAGCGATATCTCAGAAAAATTATCTAAAGGTACAAGTATCTTGTTCAACTAACTTCATCCTTAATTTATTAAATAAATTGGTAAGCGTTCACGGAACGTTGAAATTAGAAAATAGAAATTGGAAATTTGGCCTTCATGCTTTCACGCGGCGCACCTGCTGCGACGTGTCGCTATCACGGCGAGAGCGCCTGCGCTACACGTGTACCGTTCTTCCCAATTTCAAGTTTCAAGCCGTGAGCGGTTACATAAATTGTATGGCTCAGGCCATAAAGGCCACCGTCAAAGCAATTAAATACAAATTAAATACAAACTTGATTAGAGCTATATTCAAAAAATATGCCAGATAAATTTATCTAATAATTATAAATGGTTGCATTTTTCAGCCCAGAGAAGAGATCTGGCATTGTTTCAATGTGAAACGCATAAAAAGCATCGTTGATATTTATTTGTGTTGAAGTCTAATTTGGACAGACATCCGGGCTTGTGTTTCATCTTGAGACTATGTTTCATTTTGGAATTAACATTGCGCCCGGAAAGGAAAATACCTGGAAGGAAAAAATATTATTTAACATGTAAAAAAGACGAGTTTTTATTTTATCTTATTGTCTTAAGTCGAATTATTCGACGTCATTTCCGGTATGTTGACAAAATCTATACCTTTCTCGTTAAATATTCTTTTCTCACATGCCATTCGCAATTTTGTAATAAGTTCATCTTGATCAAACGGTTTCATAATGTAGTCAAAAGCCCCCAACTTCATACCTTTGACGGCGACTTGAACTGAGGCATGGCCGGTAAGCATTATTACCTCTGTCATTGGCTTGATTTTCTTTATTTCTCTGAGGGTTTCTATTCCATCCATTCCAGGCATTAAAACATCCAGTAATACTGTAATAAAATCCTGCTGTTTAATCTTCTCCAGGGCTTCACTGCCATTCATTGCCGTACTTATATCAAAACCCCTTTTTATCAAGAATCTTGAAAGGTACTTAAGCATTATTTCTTCATCATCAACAAGCAATACCTTGTATTTCATTGTTCACTCCTATTATAAATTCAATCACTTATAAAATTCTACCTTTGCAGAAATTACATACAATAATAATTTTTTATATATTCATCGAATTATAACAATACTGTCAATTAAAAACAAGTAATCGTTTGCCGAAAATTTAAATCATTTTGCTTTGCAGACTATTAGTATGTTGAGAACCTGGAAAATCACTGCAACCCACTTAGGGCGGACAAGCGCAGTAGATTGGACTTTTTGCAAGACGATTAATTTTTTTATTGACAAAGAATTACAAGTGTTGTTTCTTAATAAACTGACTGAAGACTCAGTCAGTTTATTAAGAAAGGCAAATGAATCATGTCATTTTTATCCAAAAAAGAGTCTATCCTTCGGGCCGCAACGCTGCTTTTCTCTGAAAACGGGTTCAGGCATACCTCAACCGAGGAAATAGCCAACATGACCGGTGTTGCAGAGGGGACTATCTTTTATCATTTCAAAAGCAAGGACGGGCTCTTTCTTGCGATACTGGATAACCTGCAAAGAGATATTATTGAGCAAGTCACTGAGTTCTTTTCAGGGAAAAAGTTTGATAACGGGCTCCAGATGGTTGAGTCGGCCATTTCGTTTTATATCCATCTGGAAGGGGTATTGAAACACAGATTTCTTTTATTGCATCGCCATGATGCCTATGAATTTGCCATGGTTAATGCTGAGTGTCATAAACATCTCGAAGTTATTTATGAACAATTTATAGAAATGTTTGAGAGGGGAATCCTGCTTGGTCATGAGGACGGATCTGTCAGGGATGTGTCAGCGCGAAAAACTGCGCTTATTATTTTCAGCATGGTTGATGGATTAGTAAGGCTGAACACTTATGGTTTATATAGTGCAGACCCATTATTTGAGGAACTCATTAGAGCGTGCCGGAAGATATTGGAAAACGAAAGGACTTAGGAATATAGGAGGTATAGACTCGTGTTAGCAAAAATTTTGCCGTTTGTTGATTGGCTCAAAGGATATAGGTTTGATGATTTACGAACGGACGCCCTGTCGGGATTGACAGTGGCGCTTGTGCTTATCCCGCAATCCATGGCTTATGCCCAATTGGCAGGGCTTCCCGCGCATTACGGGTTGTACGCGTCTTTCATACCTCCCATGCTGGCCGCTTTGTTCGGGTCGAGTCGACAGTTACAGACAGGGCCTGTGGCAGTCGTATCCCTCATG